>NZ_DAHXOI010000017.1 GCF_027364955.1 Ferrimicrobium sp. | reverse complement strand
CATCAAAACTGCATGGCATTGGTGGGTTCCTAGGGGCCTAGGTACAGGCGGGTGCACATCCACAACAACAAGGCAGGCTCCCTATGGGCATACTGGTGATAGTTGTAGTCGCCAAACCCATAAGGAGCCCTCAACCATGAAGGATAGTAACCAAGCCATGAACATACTCGAGGCCTATGACCTCTACCAGTCCTACAATCAAGCAGCCAGAGAGTGCCACTGCTCTCCCAATACCGTGCGTTCCCTCGTCGCTGCAAGGCGGGAGGGAACCTTGGCCACGAGAGGTGAGCGCGAAGCCCGATCATCGCTCGTTGAAACTGAAACATCTGGTTCTTGTCACCTCTCTCGTTGAGACGTCCAGATCCCCGATGCAGTCCACCTCAAGAGTCGATCAGGGTGCTCCTGGCCGATCAACGCTCTGGCTTATGACCAGACTCTGATTCGCCAAACGGCAATTAAACGCCGGATCTACGTGGGTCGTTACCCCTGCGATGCTGAGAACGGGAGTCGACGTTCACGCCAGCCAAATGCTCGCTCGAGTTGCGCCGCTAAACCGAGCAGCGTGTACTCGTCCCAAGGACCCGCCACCAACTGGATACCCACCGGTATGCCAGTCGCAGTCACGTGAACCGGCAATGAGATTGCAGGCTGCCCCGTCATGTTAAACGCAGAGGTGAATACCGCCATCTGCAGGACGGTGAGCGAAGAGCTCGACGTCTCCCCAGATGCGTGCAGCTCCTCGAGTACGGCACCAGCGCGAGGAGGAAGAATCGCCATCGTCGGGCTGAGGAGGATATCGAAGTCACTCCCCCATCGACTGAGGAATCCGCGCGTCCAGCGCTGTAGGTCGGCGACGGATTGCACGTAGTCGAGGCTCGAGACCCCTAGAGCTGCCTCCCGGTTCCGCTGGATGTGAAGATCCGTCTTTGTCCAATCCACATCGCGATAGCCTGCGAGGCCTGTGTTCACGATGTTCAGAAATGGACCCAAGAAGTCATCGATATTGGGCAGTTCGAACGACTCGATTACGTGGCCGAGGGATTCAAGTGTTTGAGCCGTAGCCTCGACCGCCCCTAGACATGCGGCATCGACTGGTAGGCCAAAGGGGGAGGTCGTCACCATGCCGATTCGTAGACGTGCTGGCTCCGCACCAATGGCGGTCGCAAAGGGTTGTTCAGGCGCAGGAGCGTTATACCACTGCAGTGGATCGGGTCCGGCGATCTGATCGAGCACCGCCGCCACGTCCGCGACGTCGCGACCGAGGACACCCTCGACCGAGCCACCCTCCCACGAAAAGTTACGGGACGGGACCCTTCCGCGAGCCACCTTCAGACCGACAAGTCCACAACAGGAGGCGGGAATCCGGATCGAACCTCCACCATCATTGCCGTGAGCGATGGAGAACATCCCGGCCGCAACTGCCGCAGCCGCCCCTCCGCTCGATCCCCCGGGCGTGAGATCAAGATCCCATGGGTTGCGAGTGACCCCATAACGGAGATTCTCCGTCACTGGAATCGGGCCGAACTCAGGAGCGTTGGTGCGTCCAAAGAGCAGAAACCCCGCCCGTTCGAAGGCGCGCACCACCAACTCGCTCTCGAGCTTGGGTTCATCTGAGACCGCCAACGAACCGTAGGTCGCTGGCCACCCCGCCACCTCGGTGAGATCCTTGATTGGGAGTGGCACCCCAAAAAAAGGGGGGAGTTCCTCATCACTCGCATGAACGAGCACATCCGCCATCGCCGCTGCGCGCCGTCTCGCCTCCTCGTCATCGGACCAGACAATAGCATTCACCTGTGGGTTGAGCGCTTGAATCCGTTCGGCGGTATCGGTCAACACTTCCACTGGGCTGATCTGGCGCGACCGGATCAGCCCAGCGAGTTCGAGGGCCGTCGGCATCTGATTGAAGAGTTCGGGCATGCACAAAGGCTACCACTTGGCGCACCAGCCAACAGGACACCCACCGAGAACAGCCTCACGTTGACAGGTGCTCCCGACCACACGACAACATTCCTGCCAAGATCGTTCACCGTCGAGATCGTGTGCGCCAGAGGGTATCGGCGAACCCCATGACGATACACCATCGCACCTTGTCATCAAGGACCTTGCAGTGGTGCACTCCCGCTGCGACGAGGAACCTGCTCCAACCGCAACCCATGGTCAGCGGTGTCTTACGCTATGCAACAACGGAGCTCGGTGGGCCCAGAGTTCCACGGTCCACAACGGTTTGACGTTGTGCACCGGCGATCGCTCCGATCGAGGAGACCGGCTGACGAAATTGTTCGCGCAGTGATATAACACTTCGCTATATTGCATTGGTACTACGACCGGCTATACTACTTGTCATGCGAACGAGTAACCATTCCAGCGGCTCAGCCACAGAGCTGCTCCTACTCGGCCTTCTCGCAGACGAGGGCATGCACGGCTACGAACTCAAACGGCGTATCGACACCGCTTTTGGCGCCCTGATGACCATGTCATGGGGATCGCTCTACCCTGCATTGGCCAAGTTGGAGCGTCGCGGACTCATTCGCTCGGAGGCAACCAACAACCCTGCGTTCGATTCGCGTCAACTCTCTGGAGCTCTCGCGGCAGAACTCGCATTACTCCAGCGTGGCGAACAACCCGCCAATGGGCGTCGCAATCGGAAGGTCTATACCATCACCGCCGCTGGCCAGACCTCGCTACTCGAGCTGTTGCGTGGCATCGCCATTGACGATGATCGTACCTTCTGGTTCGTACTGGCGTTTTCGGACCATCTCACCGAGGCTGAGCGCATCCGACTCTTCGAGCGACGGGTTGGCCTCATCAATGAACGCATGCGTGCCCTTGGCGAACTGTCCCCACGTTCAGACAGTTTGGGCCAGGTCAAGCATGGTCTCGAGTATCGTCTCGACGCTGAACTCCAGTGGATCGAGCGTGAACTCAAGGATCTTCGAGAGCAACCTACGCTCTCGCGGTAAGCAGAAGAAAGGAAATGGGGAAACCGATGTCAAAAGTACGCGTAGCAATCGCTGGCGTGGGAAACTGCGCTAGCTCACTCATCCAAGGGGTGCATTACTATCAAGGAGCGAACCCAGAGGACGAAGTCCCTGGTCTTATGCATGTCCAGCTCGGCGATTACCACGTCAGCGACCTGGAGTTTGTTGCTGCCTTCGACGTCGATGCCACCAAGGTTGGTGTCCCGCTCTCCAAGGCGATCTTTGCCGGTCGCAATAACACCATCAAGTTTGCCGAAGTTCCTGAGAGTCAGGTGATGGTCCAACGTGGACCAACCTTTGATGGCCTTGGCAAGTACTATCGGGAATCTATCGAAGAGTCTCCGCTCGAACCAGTCGATATCGTAGAGGCGCTGCGAGCTGTGCAGGCAGACGTGCTGGTCGCGTACCTACCGGTCGGTTCTGAGAAGGCACAGAAGTTCTATGCCCAAGCCTGCATCGACGCCAAGGTGGCTTTTGTCAATGCCATCCCGGTCTTCATCGCTTCAGATCCAGAGTGGGCAGCCAAGTTCACGGCCGCTGGCGTTCCTATCGTTGGCGATGATATCAAGAGCCAGGTTGGCGCCACAATCGTGCACCGCACGCTCGCTCGCCTCTTTGAGGATCGTGGGCTTGTGATCGACCGCACCTACCAGCTCAACGTCGGCGGGAACATGGACTTTAAGAACATGCTTGAGCGCGAGCGACTGGAGTCGAAGAAGATCTCCAAGACGCAGTCCGTCACCAGCCAGATCGACAACGGCATCGAAGCCGACGATGTCCATATCGGTCCCTCTGATCACGTCCCGTGGCTTGAGGATCGTAAATGGGCGTACATTCGGCTTGAGGGTCGCAACTTCGGTGACGTTCCCTTAAACATCGAGCTCAAACTTGAGGTGTGGGACTCCCCCAACAGCGCAGGGGTCATTATCGACGCCGTTCGTTGTGCCAAGATCGCCCTTGATCGCGGCGAGGGCGGACCACTACTCGGGCCATCTGCCTATTTCATGAAGTCACCACCTCAGCAGTTCCGTGATGGAATCGCGCAAGAGATGGTCAATGAGTATGCGCGCTCCCGCTCTTAGCTAACCGTCGGCTGGCCGACTCCAGGAGTGCCAGACTCGGGGTTCACCAGAAACTCCTCAATGGAAGCTGCGACTGCCTCCACCACTTCAGGGCCCAAGATGAGCCAACGGTGGGGGTGGTCGATAGCGATCGAGACCGCAGGCATCCTCGTCTCACGAAGGATCGGCAAGGTCATCCCACGGAGGCTGATCATCACCGGCAGCTCGAGATGCGAGAGACCGTCAGCGACCATTTGGGCTAACAACATGCCCGCGGGCGAGGTGTAGCGAAATCCGGAGTAGTACGCCACCTGCAACCCCGAGGTCGAGAAGTCAAAATAGGTCACGAGATCGAGTTCCCGCGTGTTGACGATGGCGGCGAGACGTGACTGATCAGTGTCGGCGAGCGCCACCGCTTTTGCTCCTCTTGCGCGCAGCCGCTGGGCAAGCAGATCTGCCTGCTGTTCAAGTGGAAGGGCAGCAAGGATTGCAACAGAGGCCTCTGACAACGGCTTTGTCCGGACGCGAAGGCGCTGTCGCTCGCGGACCCCATGAATATGCTCAGTGCTGCGTCCAAAGACACGCCGCAACTCGTCGACGGTTGCTCCTCCACAGATTCCATCGGCAGGAAGCGCTACATTCGATTGAAAATCCTGTAGGGCATCTCGCGTTCTCGTACCAAAGATACCGTCGACTCTGCCCGGATCGAACCCTAAGTTACCGAGTCGCTCCTGCAACCAGGCCACATCCTCACCACGGAAACTGGGATTTCGCAGATACAGAACTCGATCCCCAAAGGCAAATCCAGCCTCAACCAGGCTTCTCCAGGTGATACGATCGCAATCCCCTGTCTCAGGGATTCCGCGAGAGGACTGGAAAGCAACAATCGCATCGGATAGGCCTGCCAACCCTAAATCGGGGGGCAGGAAACCAAGCCTGACCAGACGCATCTCTACATCCGCCAAGCTCGCCTCTGAATTAGGGATCAGCGCAGCGGCTTCCTCAGCGCTCACCCCGCTAGCGCTGGGTCCAGCTCCTTCAGCAGTGCCTTCTTGGACATCGCTCCAACGATACGCTTCACCGGTTCGCCGTCTCGAAACAGCATCAGCGTCGGGATGCTCATGATCTCGAACCTCCGTGCCACCTGCAGTGCGTTGTCCACATTCAACTTCCCGATCACCAGCTGACCATTTTTGTCCTGGGCTATCTCCTCGAGAATCGGAGCAATCATCTTGCACGGTCCACACCACTCTGCCCAGAAGTCTACTAGTACCGGTGTCTGCGACGCCTTGATACGCTCATCAAAATTCTGATCATTGAGTTCAATAATCTCTATGCTCATCTTCTTCTCCATTCACTCACTGTGTAAATACTTGCATGTGCAACTATCAACATCGTCATCGCCGAAGTATTCCTCAGGCCTCTTGCCCAGCAAGGTAGTGCTCGACATCGAGCGCCGCTTGACAACCAGAACCAGCCGCCGTGATCGCCTGGCGATAGATATGATCCTGTACATCGCCTGCGGCGAACACTCCCCTAACGCTGGTCGCGGTAGAACCCGGCTGCGTCGCGAGGTAGCCAAGGTCATCCATCTCGAGTTGTCCTTTGAAGACATCGGTATTGGGTGCATGGCCAATCGCCACAAAGAGACCGGTAAAGTCATGGCGCTCTTCGGCTCCACCCGCTGGGTCCTGCACGGTCACACCAGCGAGCGAACCACCCTCTTCATGCAGCGCCGTCACCTGACGATTCCACAGGAAGGAGATCTTCGGGTTAGCAAAGGCCCGATCCTGCATGATCTTCGAGGCCCGTAGCGCATCGCGACGGTGGATAATCGTCACTGACTCGGCGAACTTGGTGAGGAATAACGCCTCCTCCAACGCAGAGTCACCACCACCAACGACCGCGATACGATGGCCGCGAAAGAAGAAACCGTCACAGGTCGCACACGTCGAGACACCGTGGCCGACCAGCCGTAGTTCGTTGTCGAGTCCGAGCATCAATGAACGGGCACCAGTCGCCACAATCACGGCATCAGCAGTGTAGGTCGGCTCGTCAGAGGTCGCATCGGATGCCCAAATGGCGGCGCGCCCACCAGAGAGGTCGACTCGAGAAGCTTTGGCCCCGTGCATTCTTGCACCAAAGCGCTCCGCCTGACTGCGGAAGTTACCCATGAGCTCTGGGCCGAGAATGCCGTCGACAAACCCTGGGAAATTCTCGATCTCCGTGGTCAGCATCAGCTGCCCGCCAGGCTGATCAGAGGTCGACGACGGCTCGCCTTCGAGTACGACTGGGCTGAAGTCGGCTCGAGCCGCATAGATGGCCGCCGTCAGGCCAGCTGGCCCCGAACCAATAATCACTACCTTCACATGCTCTGTCATTGGAGTCCTTTCTCCTTCACCACCGAGTTCGTCCGGCTTACTTCATCCACGCAGTTCGTGTGGTCAAGATTCGCACTACCACAGGAGCTGTCCCATTACTGGCAGCAGTCAATACCGCCCTCTGTGTCCTACGTAAGCTCGCGCGGGCGCCCCATCACGCCGAAGCGCCGGTGACAAGGCGATACTTGCCCATCTTGCGCCAGGCATACAGCGATAGCAACAAGGCGAGCCCACCGATCACGAAGTACGTGATCCACACCCGTCCCGCAAAGAGATAGGCATCGAGTAGTTTGACCAAAGCATCGACAGCCAACACGCCAGCAACCACCGCCAGTGCTAGGCCCAAGAGGCCGAAGATGATAGCGCGTGCGACCCAGAACAACGGCGACACTGCCTTGCTCTGTAGAAACTTGGCGATCTCGTCAACCCACTCCGCCGCGCGAGCAGCTAGGTCTCGCTGACCTTCTGCTTCGCCGTGATAATCAGCCACGTACCCTACCTCCTTCCCTACCATCCTACTTGGGTTCATGCTTGAGCACCGAGATACCAAGGGCACCTGGGCCAGCGTGGGTCCCAATGGTAGCGCCCATGACCGAGATCACCACCTCATCCACACCGGTCACCTCACGTACACGCGCTAGTACAGCATCGAGGTCGTTCGCCATCGCGTGGACGAGACCGACCCGCTCATAGGGTCCACCACCAGCAAACTTCTCCAACAGCGAAGTGATGGCGCTCTTACGAGTGCGCACCCGCCCCGCCGCCTCGATGGCACCATCACGCACCTCAATAAGCGGTTTGAAGGACATGACGGTACCCAATAGGGCACTCGCCGCACCGATTCTTCCTCCCCGACGAAGGTTCTCGAGGGTATCGAGCATACCGAAGGTCACCACTCGCTCGATCGTCGCGCTTACGATCCGCTGGCACTCCTCTGTATCCGCCCCAGCCTGCGCGGCGGTTGCCGCACTCACCGCCACCAACCCTTCACCAACCGTTAAGCTGCGGGTGTCAAAAACTGAGACGCGGCCCGAGTAGGCGCTCGCTGCAGCCAGTGCCGCTTGATAGGTCGCCGACAGATCCTTGGTCATAGTGAGGCAAATGACGTGGTTCGCACCGGCGTCGAGTTCGCTACTGAAGGCGGCATCAAACTCTCCTGGCGACGGGGCTGCTGTCTTTGGTAGATCGCTCGCACGCTGAGCGAGTTCCCAAAACCGTTCCCGCGAGAGCTCGGTTCCGTCCTTATAGTCGACCCCATCAAGACTAATCGTCAAAGGTACACGACGGATCCCTAGGGCATCAGCCAATTCGTTCGGCAGGTCGGACGCCGAATCGACCACTACCGCGACACTCATCGATGGATCTCCCTTCCTTGGCGGCCCAGTCTAGTTGCGAGCGCATTGAGAACCACGAAAACACCTGCACAGATCAGTAGTGCTCCCAAGGTCTGAAGGAAGAAACCAACACTCCTTGGGGCAGCGATCGAAGGTAGGGTTCTCCACAACACCAGTGCCGCGACGGCACCAATCATCGCGAGCCGCAACCACACCCGTACGACCTCCCCGGGCGCACGAAGCGCGTGCATCCTCATCAACACGAAGAGACCCAGCAACGCCGCCACCGTGTAGGCGATGGACAAGGAAGTGGTCAATCCGACGATTCCATATCGGTTGACCAACGCAAAGGCAAGCACAATGTTGAGCCCATTCTCGACGAGGTAGAGGACAAAAACGACTCGGGCATTGCGAGTCGCCTGAAGACCCTGCACAATCGAGAGGAAGAGAGCGAATCCTGGCAAGCCCACCGCGAATCCCTGTAGTGCCGCGGCGGTCAGGTTTACTCCAGCCATGCCAACCGCTCCATAGCGAAGCACCAGATCGAGTCCCACCGGGGCGCCAACTAACATGATGGCCGCAAGCGGCAGTGTTATCGCCACACTCGCCCGAAGCGCGCGGGTGAGGTTGGCGGCGAAGCCCTGCCGGTCACTCGTGGCCCACAGTCGAGCCAGCCGGGGTTGGAGCGCCGTCATAATCGAGAGCGAGACGATCGCATAGGGCAATTGGAAAAACAGATAGGCGTAGTTGTACGCGCTGATAAACCCGGGTCGAGGATCAGCGATGGCCTGGACCACAAAGACGGCGATCTGGTTGGCGATCACAAAACCAATGGTCCACGATGAAAGGGAAAACATCTCACGAACCGCCGGATCACGAAGCGCAAAGGATGGGCGGAACTCGATGCCCAGCCGCAACATGACCGGTAGCAGAACGAGCATCTGCGCCGCTACACCCGCGGTCGAACCGAGACCCAAAATGAGCACGGCATCCGGGTGGGCTAACACAATGCTAAGATTTGCACCCGGATAGAGTGCGGCGAAGGTCACGAGTGAGGCAACCGAGACGATGTTGTTCGCGATCGGAGCGAATGCCGCTGAGGCAAAGTTGCCTCGGAGGTTTAAGACGGCAGTGAACAGCGAGATGGCACCATAAAAAAAGAGCTGCGGCGCAAACAGGCGTAGCAACTCCGTGGCTAATTCCCGTTGCGCTAGTGCATAGGCGTGATGGTTCGCGATCGTATAGAGCCCAATGATCGCCGGTGCCAATAGTTCGAAAATCATCGTCGCCACCAATAGGCCGACGATCCCAAGAGTCAAGATCGTAGCTTGGGACTTGGTGCCCAACCGACGCCCCGCCACGCTAAAACGCGCCGAGAGCACCGGCAACAGAGTCGCCGAAATGACACCTCCTAAGAGGAGGTCATAGAGCATATTTGGGGTATTGTTGCCAAGGTTATAGGCATCAGCAAGCGGACGGACGCCGAGCACGACGGCGAGCACGATAAGACGTACCAATCCGGTCAGGCGAGAGGTCAGTGTTCCCGCCGCCAGCAAGGCCGCATTTTGACTAGCCGATTCCCGCGTCCCAAAGAGAAGACGCTTGAGTTGTGCGATCACTCGGTGCTCGTCTTCTTGTGGTGTCGACGAGCGGTGCGTACCCACCATGAGAGTAAGACCAGAGCAGCTCCAATCGTCAACACGATACCGACCGTGGAGAATCCAGTGGAGTGGACCGTAAGGACGTCGGTGATAAGCACCTGTCCGTTGGGAGCCGATACCACCGCGGTCACCGCAAAGGTTCCTAGCGCTTTCACCACGACCGGCAGACCCACTGTGGCCGTCCCCTTCGTTAGGTCCACGTTACGCTTCGACCCCTTGGGGAACGAGATCTCCGACGACCGGATCGAGAGCTGAACACGGATAGGAAATGGTAACTTCGAGGAGAGGGTGAGCGGCACCGACACACTATGCGAGGTAAGTGTGATGGTTTTGGAACCAACCAACTGCACATCGTCGAGCAGCCCCTGCTCTTGTTTCCCAAGCACGGGCAATGCCTGTGTGGCCACATGCGAGTCGCTTGAGGTGGCGAGCTGAGCCAAGCTGATGATCCCCACTAAGCCATCTCGCGTTCCGCTATCAGCTGACGCAATGGCGCTTAACCGAGCCAATCGCCGACGCTGTGCTTTGGCGAGCGCGCTGCAGTGCTTTGGTGTGGGAGCTAGCGAAAGATTTGCAAGCGAGATCTGACTGCTTGGCAGGGAGGCTGCGGTTTCGATCGTCATGGTTTTGAGTAACGGGCTTGCCCCAAGATGGTCAAGTATGGTGGTGATGTCCTCGATCTGCCCAGGTGTCGTGAGGTTCACCTCCATCACCGCCACCCTTCCACTCTGGGCCGGTGCTTGAAAATAGAACTGGGCGAGATCTGCCACCAGCCGTTGATATCCCAACGGTGTGCCCGCGTTGGCAAATTCGTTACCGAGCTGTCCACTCGCACCCAAGATCGTAAGCCCATCGGTGTGGATGTGGGCTGGGTCTGACACCGAGAGCACCGAGGCGAGTTGGCTCAATACCCCATCGGGAACGACCACCGAATCGATCTGTTGTTGGCCCAGGACATTAAGGGCATGACGGGTAGGGTATTGATACAGGACCGCCGTCTTGGATCCCGTCCCGTTGATTTGACCAGAGAGTCGAAGCCGTGCACCTAGACCGATAAACGAGGAGAACGCCGAACGAGAGCAGCTTGTAGCCGCAGCAGCGTACGGTGAAACAATACGCTGGTGCAGGTCAGGCGGACCAATCAAGCTGGCATATTTCTTCTGGAGCGCGATGGAAGTGCCGACTGCACCACCCAATGAGATCGATGCAGCGGCTGGCGAACTCGACAGACGCGAGAGGGCCGCATCAACACGCTTTGAGGTTGTCGGCAGCTCCATATGGAGGACTGGCGCAACTCCAAGTGGTGTCGTGATCGCGGTGCTTGACGGAAGGAACGGGATCCCCAAAATCAGCTGATCGAGGGTGACTCCTGTTTGGCTGTTGGCGAGGCGAAGTTCAACCGGATAGACCCCTGCACAGTTCGTGCCACAGGAGAGGTCGGCAAAGATCCGCGACGTCAAGTCATAGTCGCCCGACGAGCCCAACGACGAGAGCGCGCGAGGCCTTGACAGGGCCAGCGGCGAGCCAGCCGGACCGAGTTTGAGGGTCTGGCGCAGCTGAGAACGTGAGGATGTGCTCGGGTAGACGACAACAAACGCCTCCACATTCGAGGAGGGACCAGTCCAGGTGAAGTGCAGCGAGAGTGGTTGCGGGTTCACCAGGACACCGACATCCTGGGTCAGGGTTACCTTCGCTCTCACGGCCGTTAGGTCCGATCCGCTTCGCGGCAGAAAACTCAACAAAATCAGGATGAAGACGAAGCTGCTACGGAGAAGCAGGCTCAAAAATCGAGATACCCTCCGCCTGTTGCTCAAAACCGAGCTTGAGGTAGAGTCTGAGGGCGTTCTCGTTACGTTGTTGTGTATTGACTCCAACTCGCCGTGTTCTCCACCTCTTGGCCCACCGTAGTCCGTCGACGATAAGTCGAGTAGCAAAGCCGCGGCCCTGCCATTGAGGATCAACGGCGATCCTCTGCAGGTAACCTTCTCCACCACCTAAGCCAAAGATAGCGTAGCCCGCGAGAACATC
This sequence comes from Ferrimicrobium sp., assembly GCF_027364955.1. Taxonomy (NCBI): domain Bacteria; kingdom Bacillati; phylum Actinomycetota; class Acidimicrobiia; order Acidimicrobiales; family Acidimicrobiaceae; genus Ferrimicrobium; species Ferrimicrobium sp. Next base: position 38,439 of record NZ_DAHXOI010000017.1, on the reverse strand, counting down.
GGAGTCGCCTACTGTCATCACCCTAAACCGACTTCTTGGTGTTGCGGCTACCGCCTCAGAGAGTGCGAGCTGATTCATTGCCCAAAACGGCTCAAAGCAAGCGTTGTCAACCCGAATCACCTCCTCAATGTGGAGTGGACTGGCTCGATGAAGCCTGCCAATACTGGCAGAATCCGGCACCTTAGGGAGCGCAAGCGCACATCTTCGAAAGAGCACGTGCAGTCGATCCAACTCCCGGAATCCAGCGTTGAGCAAGACTTGTTTCTGCGTGGCTCCTGTCGCCTGCACCAAAAAATGAGAGTAACCCATCTGTCGACCCACGGCTATCGCGCGCATCAGGATCTCCGGATCGCGCATCCACACCTGTGTGGGCGCCGCCACAAGCACCGCCTGTAAATTCCCATACCACGGCGAATATCGAACTTGGATACCACCGACACTTCTCAGCGCAGCCAACTAGCGTCAACGGTCCTTTCTTCAGTTGCCCTCCATCGGCGAAGGATCACTCATCCAAACCTTAGTTGCCGACGTAGCCCTGCCTGCAAACTCGCTGGACCAACCCGGTATCATGGGATGATGACCGTACTGTTCGGAACACATCCCGAATACCTAGAACACGATACCGGTCTGTTCCATCCAGAGTCGGCAAGCCGACTCGAGGTCATCGCTTCGGTGCTTGATCGTTTTCGAGATGCCATCGTCACCTTCAAACCCACCCCAGCAAGTGCCGCCTCGGTTACTCGGGTGCACGACAGCACCCATGTCGCCGAGATTCGCCAGCTCTGCCTCATGGGCGGCGGACCCATCGATGCCGATACGCAAGTGGGTTATCAATCCTACGATATCGCCCTTCTCGCCGCTGGTGCTGGTCTCGACGCTATCACGCGTCTCCAGCGAGGAGAGGGTGACGCAGCTTTTGTCGCGGTGCGGCCTCCAGGACATCATGCAACCACTGATACATCGATGGGATTCTGCCTCTTTAACAACATCGCCATAGCGGCACAGCAACTCGTTGACCAGGGCGAAAAGGTACTCATCGTGGATATCGATGCCCATCATGGGAATGGTACACAAGACATTTTTTACTCGCAGCCCTCTGTCCTCTATGTATCGATCCACCAGTACCCTCTGTACCCTGGTACCGGCAAGGTATTCGAGGTCGGAGAGGGCGCAGCGATCGGGACTACCATCAATATCCCGTTACCACCGCGCACTACCGGAGCGACGGCTCTTGCTGCCCTCGACACGATCGCTGCGCCGGTGATCACTACATTTGCTCCAACCTGGCTGTTGATCTCAGCAGGTTTCGATGGCCACCGTGACGATCCGCTCACCGATCTCGGTTACGGAGCGAACGACTACTACCATCTGACTCAGTGGGCACTCCAATTCGTGCCGCATGGGAAAACGGTGGCTTTTCTCGAGGGTGGGTACGATCTCGCTGCCTTGGCAGAATCAACGGGGGCATCCATAGAGGCGTTACTTGGTGTCTCCAGACGCCCTGATCCAGCCGACCCGACGGGAATCGTTGAGAACGACCTCATCTCAACCCTGGCGAGGATGCGTCAAGAAACGCTCCTGGCCCGTGGCCACGACGTGCTACCGCGTTGATGCGCCATCCCTCCGATCAGACGAACCCATAGACCCACGATAGGAATGTCCGCTGAGTGATCCCTAACCGCTTCGAACCTGTTATTCACACACTTGAACCCATTGCAGCACGATTTACGGAGCGTGGCTTTCGGCTCTACCTCGTCGGCGGCATCATCCGTGACTTACTTCTTGGCACCGTCGATGACTTCACCGATGTCGACCTTACCACGGACGCTGAACCCGACGAGATACGTTCGGCCCTGGCGGGGTTGGTACACTCAGTCAATCGAGCCGGCGAGCGCTTCGGGACAATAGCCTGTTCGCTGCAGGATTTACGGTTAGAGATCACGACCCACCGAGCCGAAGCCTACGTCGACACGAGTCGCAAACCCCAGGTGACATTTTCGACCTCACTCCAAGACGACCTAGCGCGTAGAGACTTCACCATCAACGCGATGGCTCTCGAACTAACTGCGCAAGAACCACGCTTGATCGACCCCTACCATGGTCTTGAAGACCTCCTTGCCCACCGTTTGCGTACACCGGTATCCCCCACCACCTCTTTTAGCGAGGACCCACTCCGCATGCTCCGAGCCGCTCGATTCATCGCACGCTTCGATCTTGTGCCGGAATCAGAGCTCATCGCGACCATCGAACAGCTCGCGCCTCGTCTCGACATTCTTTCACGTGAGAGAATCCGCGATGAACTCAATCGCCTACTGACGATACCCAACCCCACGCCCGGTCTTCAATTCCTCGTCAACACTCCGCTTGCCAGCAACTTTTTGCCGGCGCTCGCCAACCTTCGCCTCGAGCAGGACCCAGTCCATCACCATAAAGACGTTCTTGCCCACACCATCGCCGTGGTACAAAAATGCTCACCTCGGCTCCGCCTGCGCCTGGCAGCTCTCCTCCATGACATCGCCAAACCCAAGACACGGGAGATAGGCCCCGATGGTGTCACCTTCCATTTTCACGACGTCGTCGGTGCGAGAATGGCGACCGCCATCATGACAGAACTCCGCTACCCAAAAGAACTCACCCAGGAGGTGGCGAAACTGGTCGCCCTCCACCTTCGTTTCCATGGTTATGAGAATGGCTGGACCGACTCCGCCGTTCGCCGCTACATCCGCGATGCCGGCGAACTCTACGACGACCTCAACGAGCTGACCGTCTGTGACGCTACGACTCGCAATCAACACAAGCTGCAAGCGATGACGAGGCGGATGGAGGAGTTCAAACAACGGGTGGTGCAGCTTCAGGAATCCGAGGCCCTCGCCTCGTTGCGCCCCCCATTGGATGGACTAGCCATCATGGAGTTGCTCCAGATCCCACCATCACCGACCGTCGGAAAGGCCATCGCTTTTCTCCTCGAGACCGAACTTGAAGAGGGTCCACTTCCGCGAGACCAAGCCATCGAGCGTCTCCTCATCTGGTGGCAGCGCCAGTCTCACGACGCCTAACTCAGGTTACACACAGACAAAGGGTGCTTCATCCACAACCTTATGCACAGCTGTGTACAACCCTCATCTTGAACCTCGATCAAACCCTCAATTAAGACTCAAACCCAGGGTCCACGATCGCGGAAGCAATCCGGTGCAGATCGGCCAAATCAGCAAACTCGATCTTCACCACCCCTGAGCCCGCCTTCTTGGCTTCAATCACCACCGAAGTCAATAACGTCTCAGAAAGCAATCGTTCTACCTCTACCACCACCGCAGGGCGAACACTGGCCGCTGGCTTACCTCCATCCGTGCGAGAGGTCCCTTGGACGACGCTAGGTCTCGTAGCTGGCTGATCTTCGCCAGTGCTGCGTCGGACAAGCTCCTCAGCTTCCCGAACACTAAGCGCACCATCGACAATGGTATCTGCCAACTGCTCCTGGAGCTTGCGATCTGGCGAACCGAGCAGTGCCCGCGCATGGCCTGCCGAAAGGGAACCGTCGACCAGACGGCGTTGTACACTAGCTGGGAGTTGCAAAAGACGCAGGGCGTTCGAGACCGCAGACCTACTCTTACCCACACGCTGGGCAACTACCTCATGGGTGAGACCGAAGTCATCGATCAACTGTCGATATGCAGCAGCCTCCTCCAGGGCGTTCAGATCCTCACGATGTAAATTCTCCACCACCGCCGCTTGGAGCGACGAAAGATCATCCCGATCCTGGATCACCGCAGGAATCGTCGTCAACCCCGCCCGTTGGGCTGCCTGCCAGCGGCGCTCTCCCGCTACCAATTCAAACCCATCGTCGTGCCTTCGCACAAGAATCGGTTGCAGCACTCCTAACTCCGCAATCGAGAGCGCAAGTGCCGCCAACCCCTCATCTGAGAATACTTTGCGCGGCTGAAAACGATTGGGGCGAACCATTCCGATAGGAATCTCTTGCAATCCCTCGGCAAATCGGTCGCTTGGTACCGGAATCAGCGCTCCAAGCCCTTTACCCAACCCTGACTGCCTAGCCATTGGTTACTTCCTTCGCTAGATGTCGGTAGGCGATAGCCCCTCGAGAACCAGGATCGAATACCGTGATCGGCTTACCAAAGGATGGCGCCTCAGAGAGACGAACAGTCCGTGGAATGATCGTGCTACAGACCTTATCACCACAGTATTCGCGCACCTCTCGTACCACTTGTTCAGCGAGATTCGTGCGCGCATCGTACATCGTCATTACCACATAATCAATCGTGAGGGAAGGATTGAGTGAGGCCTGGATCAATCCCACGTTGCGAAAGAGTTGCGAAAGCCCCTCGAGTGCGTAGTATTCACACTGAATGGGGACCATCACTGTATCTGCCGCTGACAGCGCATTGATGGTGAGCAAGCCCAACGATGGGGGACAGTCAATCACTACATAATCAAAGTCTTCACGTACCGCATCGAGTGCCCGACGAAGCCGCAGCTCGCGAGAGAACGCTGATACCAGCTCTATCTCCGCGCCGGCTAGATCGATGGTGGCCGGGCAAAGGAAGAGATTTGCCACCATCGTGGCCTCTACCACATTCTCCATCGGCTCGTCCTTCATCAGCACATCGTAGACAGAGTATTCGAGCTCCCTGGGGCTGACGCCCAATCCAGTGGTCGCGTTACCTTGTGGATCGAGGTCGAGAACGAGCACCCGATGGCCAAGCTCTGCGAGCGCAGCTGAGAGATTCACCGCTGTCGTCGTCTTGCCGACCCCTCCCTTTTGGTTCGCCAGCGCAATGACTCTTGCTCCCTCGCTCACGATGCAATCTCCCTCACTCTATCACCACGCCGTCCGGTTCGTTTCACGTGAAACCCACCACTAACTTTCGCCAAGCGTGCCTCCCCTACCTGTTCCACGTGGAACCGACCAAAAAGAATCCTTTGACCTACCCTAGCACCTCGAGTACTCGACGACCCCTCTCTAGAAACATAGGACTGGATACACTCCCTGGTTTGGTGGCAATACCTTTATCACTATTACTGAACCTCCCCACGCGTGGATCACGCCTGTCGTCTCGGAGTTTCCATCACGACGCGATCAACCTCACGCTTCTGGTGTCTTCGGCTAATGCCACTCCCGTTTACCCCATGCGTAATTATCTATCTACCTCGACAGCGACCCCATCGCCTCATTGCGCACCCAGATGAGAACTCGACCCTCCAGGCACCCACAGCAGGGGGTGCGCTGCCATTACTGCAGGAGGTGTGCACCGAGAACCCTCTCTGCGGTAGAGCCGTTACGACCAATTCTGACTCCCGACCCACCATCGTGGCGGCGTATGAGCGAATCCGAATTCCCTATGTCGTCATTGTCCAGAGCAGTTGCGCCATCACCGACAAGCAACCCGCCGCCATCCTCTGGAACAGTCCCAATGCTGCTCATAGCTCATACCCCTCCGATCACGAGAGCGTTCACATCGAACCCACCATCTGCAAGGCACAAAACTTGCATGGTGGAACCGCGCGGCCGCACCAGACAAGGGTCCCACACCCGCCTTTGCAAGCACGCCCCTCAATCGAAAGCGCGCCTGCACATCACCTTTGGGCATGCTCCCGCTGCGCATCCCAAGATATCCTCCCTTAGCGCGAACGCGTTGACGGCCTGTCTGCGAGGATAGTAGTCTTGCCGAGGAGGCGAATGCAGCTCCCGACTGGCAGAGCAGGTGGAGCAGGCAGAGCACTAGGGATCAACGAGGACCAACCTCGTCATCCACCAGTACCATCTACCACACGCCCAGCTCAGTCCCCTTGGTGCCTGGCTGACCTGAGGGACGACCAGGCAGCACAACTGCGAATATCCATGCGCTCTCAACCGCGAAGCATCTGCGACCGACAGAGACAAACAACCCGAGATGCAGGTACTAGCGATCTCTCAGGGTGGGGCAGTAGGGGAGTGAAACCTCTCTCCGCATCAGCATTAAAACAACGGCTGCTTCCAGGCCTTACCCGCTCGTCGCGGATAACGGCGATCGCACGCTTGGCTTTTGGAGAGTACCGCAAAACTATAACGGCCCTGATAGACCTGGGATAGGCTCAACCCTAGGAGACCAAGCCCGTCTGATGGCCATCGCCCGCCCGTTGATTCCGGTGGTTCAGAGACGATAACCTTACCACCAGGCCTCAAGAAACCAGCAGCGACTTCAGCGGTAATCGCTGGGCTGGCAAAACTGCGCGCGGTCACGAATGAATACCGCTCGCGATGCTCGGAATCGTGCGCCAGCTCCTCCGCCCGTCGTACGATGACGCGGGCCCGTGCTGCGAGGCCCGCTTCATCGATGGCAGCCTCTAGAAAGCTCGCTCTCTTGATCATCACTTCTACCAGCGTCAAATTGATGGATGGAAGCTCGGAGAGCAGGATCAGACTCGGTAGTCCACCGCCGCTACCAAGATCAACTCCTGACTCTTGCGCAAACCCCAAGCTCTGAAGCACTTCGGCAAAAGCGTGGGAGTGGTCGAGGTGGAGATCGATATCTCCACCAACAAAACCCCAGGCCTGGGCCTTACGAATCGACTCTTGCAGTCGCTCCATCATCATCAGATTCCTGACTCGTTGACCCCTCGCGATACATCACGACGTAGCGATGCGGCTCGTCACCCTCAGAACGGGTAGCGACCTCCGCGATTTCCGCAACCGTGTCATGAATAATCTTGCGATCCGGTGCGGACATCTCTTCAAAGACCAACTCTTCACCGGTCTCACGAACTTTCGCAGCCTGATCTCGTGCAAACTTTTCGAGAGCCTCGCGCCGTTTCTGGCGATAACCAGCGATATCCACGCCGACACGGCCAGCACCCTCGCCAGCCCGTGTCTGTACCACCGACCGCGTCACCTCTTGCACAGCGGTCAATACACTGCCTCGTGGGCCAACAAGCGAACCGAGCCCTTCCCCATTGATCTCAAGCTCCATGGACTCTTCATCGAGATGCGTTACCGTCACCTCACCGGAAAGCCCGAACTCATGCATGAGCCCGGCAAGAAATTCCTGAGCTGCGTTGGCGAGTTCGACCCGACTGACTTCCTCACGCTCAGCTCGCGGTGCGGCATTCTCCTCTGACTCCACTTTCTTTGACTCCTTTGGTCTCTCGGTTCGTGGCCTCTCAGCCCTGGGCTTTTCGATTCTATCGCTCGAAGCCTCGCTGTTTGATACAGGCGATGGTGACGAGGCGGTACCTGCACTTTGTTGCCTTGGTTTCCTCGGCTTGCGCTCACGTTTTGGATTGGGGAACGACGGGCGGAGTCGGGCTCGAATACGCGCTGACTTCCTGCCAAACCCTAGAAAACTAGAGCGTCCTTCATCCAGGACCTCAAACTCTATTTCACTCTCCTCGACACCTAAGTGCTCGAGGGCGAGTTCCTTCGCCTCATCGAGATCCTTACCAGTGGTTTCAATCCACTCCATTGCAGCAGTTAGCTCCTTGTCTCTCTATTTTTTTGGCCATCACAGCCCCATCAGCTAGAAGATAGACTAGCGACGCTTTTTCTTCTTATTGGAACGATTATCCCGAGGCGCTCGCGGCTTTGGTGGATCGATTGGGCTCGCGTTGCTATCCGTTGATAGCGCCGGGGTAGCTCCAGGCAGTAATCTCCGCAGAATGTTGCGTTGCGGCGACGGTCTGCGAACGACCTCCCTCGCTTCGATCACTTGATTTTGCTTTCCCTCGGATGCCTTCCTGCGGGCCTCCACTGAATGCGCTCGGAGGGTGGGATCGTGTCGCCACATCAACTCTTGCTGCACGACGCGGAAAATACCAGAGACGAGGAAGTACACAACAACACCGGCTGGGATGTCTAGGTAGATAAATCCAAACACCAATGTCGATATTTGCTGGGTCTTCGATGCCATCGGATTCGCTGCTGCGGCGGCGGGGTTCTTGCCGGTAATCTGTTTTATCTGCAGGTACTGCAGACCGACAGAGATAATGACCAAGAGATAATACGGCAAGGAGTCGAGAAACCCCAGATGCAGATGCAACGCCGTCAGCGTAAGGTTCAGTCCCAAGAACTTCATCACGCCATGGTTAATCACCAAGTGTTTGTAAAGCAAGCTGGAATGAATAATGTACTTCGGCGAGGCGACGATCCCATGAGCGGTCTTGACGGTGTTGGTCAGGCCTCTGATGACATCATACATCACGATCAGCAACGGGAACTGGAGCAACATCGGCAAACAGCCACCGGCAGGGGAGACTTTGTTTTCCTTAAAAAGAGCTTGCTGGGCCTCGGCCAGACCTTGGCGATCACCCTTGAACTGCTTCTGTAGCTCTTTGATTTTTGGCTGAATCGCTTGCATCTGTAGCATCGATTTCGTACTCTTGATGGTCAACGGCGAGATGGCCACCATAACCGTGATCGTTAGGAGTGATATCGCGATGCCATAGCTCGGTATCAGTGCATACCAGAATGTGATAATGCCTGCGAGCAGGTCAAAGATCGGGCGTAGAATATCACCGAGTATGTTCATGATTCAACTTTCTCCCATGTTTTGCGCCATGCGTCTTTGGAGGAACAGGGTCATAGCCACTTGACCCAAACGGATTACATCGAGCGACTCTGCGAACACCGAGCCACACCCCTCGTAGACCGCCATATTCTTGGATCGCTTCTTTGGTATACTCGGAACAACTTGGTAGGTAGCGGCAAGGGGATGGACGACCACGTCGAACAAACTGATACCCATCGATTACCTTCACCATGAGGACCTGTAGGGGTGAGAGCTTCTTAGCGCTCATGCGTCACCTTCTTCGTACGGCAGCCGAGTCCTTCGACACACAGCCTAGTGAAGTCGTCTCTCAAACCTGCAAACGACACAGCATCACAGGGCAAGCGCGGACTGACGAAGTAGCTTCCCGCTGGAAAATCTAACGTCCTCAGCACCTCTCGAACCCTGCGACGGAACCGATTCCGTTCCACCGCATTGCCAAAGCGACGCGCCACCGCTATACCCAGCCGAGGAGTTCCTAGGACATTTCGGTCAGTGTCGATGCAAGTGTCGACAAGGAAGACCACATTGATATAACGACCGCGCCACCTCTTGCCCTGGGCAAAGACGCTATCGAACTCTGCGCGGGTCCGCAATGACTCGAGTTCAACCACCCACTATGCGGAGAGACGCGCTCTTCCCTTAACACGACGGGCCTTGATGATGGCTCGACCAGCTCTCGTCGCCATTCGGTGACGGAAACCATGCTTTCGTGATCGCCGACGATTATTCGGCTGAAATGTCCTCTTCACACTAACTCCCTTACCGCCGTCCTACTCCGGACGGGTACTCAACCCGTACAGCATAGCTGCTCTCACCCAACACAGTGGTGATAGAGGCTTCTTACTGGCTATCGTGAGCAATGAAATACCGCGAAGTGCTCAACAGCCCTGCAAAACTCATCTATGATGGTGCGTTACTCTGGACAGCAACAGTTTTCCACAGGTTCATATCCACAGGTTGACAACTCTGTGGATAAGAGAGGAGGGCCTCTTGCCAGAGCATGAGGATCTATGGAACAGCATCTCAGAACGCTTCCGTGACCACGTCGGTGAGGCGGCGTGGAAGACGTGGTTCATCTCCATCACGCCAGTGATGATCACGACTGAGGAGGTCGTGCTAGCGACTCCTTCACCGTTGGCCAAGGAGCGGCTTGAGACCAAGTATCGCGAAGTCCTCGGAACCCTCTTCTCAGAGGCGATCGGCCATCACGTTCCGGTGAAGATCCAGGTTCGAGCAAACGAGAATCTCGCGTATCGCGCTGACCGCACAGACCCCGGTATCGTTGAGGAGGATCTCTTTGGACAGAACCGAGCTCCCGTACGACAATCAAACGCTAAGGCTCGCCTCTCGAGCGCTTTTGACCCCCGTTACACCTTTGAAGCTTTTGTGATCGGATCCTCCAACCGATTCGCCCATGCCGCATCCCTTGCGGTAGCCGAGACACCGGCTGCCTCCTACAACCCACTTTTTATTCATGGTGGTGCTGGACTGGGCAAGACACACCTTCTTCATGCTATTGGTAACTACCTTCGACACAACTACCGTGATAAGTATGTGAAATATGTCTCCACGGAGACCTTCCTTAATGAGTTCGTCGATGCCATTCAACGTAACAAAACCTCTGACTTCAAGGCGCGCTATCGCGAATGTGACGTACTCCTTGTCGATGACATCCAGTTCCTTCAGAACAAAGAGGCTATTCAGGAGGAGTTCTTCCACACCTTCAACTACCTGTACGGCGCGCAAAAACAGATCGTCCTCACCTCTGATCGATCACCTAAAGCCATCGCCACCCTCGAAGAGCGTCTACGCAGTCGATTTGCGATGGGGCTCATCACCGATGTCCAACCGCCTGACCTTGAGACGCGATCCGCAATTCTCCAACGTAAGGCTGAAGACTCCGGATTCCGCCTCGACCCCTCCGTGATCGAGCTCATCGCCACCAATATCACCGACAACATTCGAGAACTCGAGGGGGCTCTTACTCGCCTCTCCGCGTACTCGAGCCTTAATCAGGTCCCTGTCACCCTCGATCTCGCCCAAATCGTCCTCTCCGATCTCATCACCAGCTCACAACGTCTGCAACCACGCGACCCCCGAGAGATCATCACCGTTACCGCGACCTTTTTCAATACCACCCCCACAGAACTGCTCGGACAGTCACGCAAGCGACCTATTGCGATGGCTCGCCAGATCGCCATGTACATCATGCGCGAACTCACTGAGTTGAGCTATCCCGAGATCGGTAGAGAGTTTGGAGGGCGCGACCACACCACCGTCATCCATGCTGTTCAAAAAGTACAGAGTGTGATGCAGACCTCAATAGAGACTTTTGAACAGGTGGATCAACTTTTCAAACTTCTTCGCGATCCCTCTCGACAACGTGGATAACTATGTGGATGCCGTGTGCACAACCCAGAAGTTTTCAACATCCCACCATGGTGGACTTCACTATAAAGGGAGACGCACTAGGATTCTCCACATTGCTGTGGATGACACACGAGAACCTGTGTATAACAAAACCGCCTCTCAACAGGGGTAATTGAGTTTCATCCACAATCCAGAACCCCTATTACTACTATTACCTTTATATCAACTAGAAAGGATGGCCTGTGCAATTCATCTCCGACCGTGAGCCGCTCACCGAGGCTCTCGCCAATGCCTCGAGAGCATTGAGTTCTCGAGGGTCGATAACTGGTCTGCGCTGGACAGTTGCAGCTGGTCTACTAGAGATCGAAGGGCGTGAGAGCGATCTTTCGATTCGGGCAACCGTGCCAGTTGATGGGGGCGACACCCGTTTCACTACCCCGGCATCACTCGCAGTCGATCTCATGAAGTCGTTACCGGGTGATCGCGTGGAGATTGTCGTGGAAGACGCTACCGTCTCCTTCCGCTCGGGTCGGGCTGAAGTATCATTGAACTTGCTCAATGAGTTCGAAGTTCCCCCTCTTGGAGTTGAGGATCATGCGGGAGTTACCGTACCCTCCGCTGAGTTGGCGAGCGGCATCTCACAGGTGGCGATCGCTGCCAGTCGTGACGATACCAGAGATCTGATCTATTCAGGCATGTTGTTTGCTTCATCACCAGAGGGTCTGCGATTAGTAGCGACAGATGGGATTCGACTCGCACTTCGGGATATCGCCGGCATCAATATGTTGAGTGACTCTGACAATGGCGAGGTGGTTATCCCCACGAGAGCAGTGCGCGAGCTTGAACGCATCCTCTCGAGCTCGGCATCCGATCAACTGCTCAACGTCAAGATCGGTGCACGAGAGGCGGTTTTCTCAGTTGGGGCAACGACACTTGCTACCCGCCTCATCGATGAACCATTTCGTGACTATCGACGACTAGTCGATGTTTCCTACTCGCGGGTTATGCTCGCTGATCGGTCACAACTTATCTCTGCGCTACGAACCTTACGTCGAATGGCGAAAGAGGCACGCAACTCTTCGATGCTCAGGATGACCATCACAGGAACTTCGTGCGAGCTGAGTGTGAAGATTCCTCAAATCGGTCAGGTTCATGAGGTCATCGATGTGAACTTCTCAGACGAGGAGTTCACCATCAGTTTTGATCCAGACCTTCTCGCAGAGGGTATCGACGGAGTCGAGTCGGAAGTGGTTCGTTTCGAGTTTCTCGAGTCGAATCGCGCCGCTAGCATTACCAACTCCGATTCCCGATCATTCATTTACCTCTTAATGCCTATCGTACAAAAGTAAGTCGTGAAGGTACTGAGTGTAGCGATCGAGCACTTTCGTAACCTCTCCTTCACTGAACTCAACTTTGCCCAGAGGAACTTACTCGTTGGGCCGAACGGAGCAGGCAAGACGAGTGTAGCTGAGGCGGTAGTGGTAGCGCTCAACGGTCGTTCCTTTCGCACCTTCGATAATCAAAGCTTCCTCCAACGAGGTAGCGAGTATTGGCGAACGCGTGCCCTAGTGAAGGTCGCAGACCACCTACCCCATCAGGTCATTATGGTTGGCAGTTCCCAACAACGCGAGCGCGTTCTGCTCGATGATCAACGGGTGAGAATCGCTCAGCTTGGAGCGATGTTTCCAGTGGTCAGTTTCGTACCTGAGGACCGCGATCTCGTCGTCGGTCTCCCGACAGTACGGCGAGAGTATTTAGATAGCATTCTGGCGCGATCGAGTCAAGCGATGCAACGGACATTATTAAGAGCGAACAAAATCCTAAAGCAACGACAGAATCTTATTAGGTCGAGTCAACCCGACATGGTAAGCCTCGATTTCTTCGATCAAGAACTGGCAAAATCGTCAACAATCATCGCAGATGAGCGAGAACGGATGTTGGGTTTTCTGTGCACGATGGTAGCGGGTTTTAATGCTAATATTTCGGGTACCAGCGAGGATCTAGATTTTCATTATGTAAGGAGTTGGAAGAACGAACCCCTCCAGGATCTCATAGAGGCTCGATCCGAAGATCTTCGAAAGGGAACAACAAGTGTTGGTTTCCATCGTGACGACTTCTCAATCGAACTCAACGGACTCCAGGCGAAATCAACGGCATCCCAGGGTCAGATTCGCTCGCTTGCTATCGCGCTACGGATAGGGAGTGCGCAGTTGTTGGAGCGAGAGATTGGTGAGTCGCCAATTCTCATACTCGACGACGTCTTCGCCGAATTTGATCAGCACAGATCAGCGAGGTTGCTCGATCTGGTTGGGCACTATCAGACGTTCGCCACAACCACTGACAGGTTGGCCGATGCTGATGGATGGACCGTCTTTGACATACAAGGAGGGAGTGTTGTATCTCACGCCCATTAACCACAGGCAGGCAAAGAACCCTGCTTCGATTCGAGCCGTTCTTCTAGCGGTAGTAGACGACTTACAACTCATCGATCCTGCTAAGTTGGTCGAGGTTCAGAGTATTCTTGAGGGTTTATTCGGCGCCGATGTAGCTCAGAGTATCGCTATCGACCTAGGAAGAAAAGGAGATATTCTAGTCACGACAACAAAGGAAATAGTGCCACTAGTGAAACTGCGATCCTCGCAGTTGGCGACACAACTAGAAGGCCATGGTTTCGGTGGACAAGTGCGTATCGTTGCTGTTCAAAAGGCACCTTGACGCCCCTCACCTAGTAGAATGATTACAAGCGATTTTTCTTGACTAGACAGTCGTGCAAGTTGAAGAAGTGAGGTGAGTGGGTGAGCGACACGGATAGCTCTAACTACACAGCGAAGGACATCATCGTCCTCGAAGGGTTGGAGCACGTTCGGATGCGTCCGGGAATGTATATCGGTTCGACAGGACCGAGTGGGCTCCATCACCTCGTCTGGGAGGTCGTCGATAATTCGGTCGACGAAGCGATGGCGGGCCAGTGTACAAAGATCGATGTCACAATCCTGGCTGACGGAGGATGTCGTGTGATCGATGATGGTCGTGGCATTCCAACGGATGCTCATCCATCTGATCCATCGAAGTCAGCCGCTGAGGTAGCGCTTACCCAGTTGAACGCAGGCGGTAAGTTCGGATCCGGCGGTTACAAAGTGAGCGGTGGTCTCCATGGGGTCGGCGTTTCGGTGGTCAATGCTTTGTCGCAACGTTTACTGCTTGAGATCGATCGGGATGGCAAGCACTTCGAGATGGAGTTTGTCGATGGTGGGAAGCCAACCGGTCCACTCAAGGAGATTGGTCCAGCGAAGCGGGGTCGTCGAGGAACGACTGTGACCTTCTGGCCGGATGTCTCTATCTTTGATGAGGTGGAGTTGCAGGCGCATCGGATCATCGAGCGGCTCCAGATCATCGCCTTCCTTAACAAGGGTGTGGAGGTTCGGTTTAGGGATGAACGTGTCGGTAAGGATACCGCCGATGTGGTGCTTAAATACGACGGTGGCATTGTCGACTTCGTCTCGCATCTCAATACCCCTAAAGACCCTCTCTTCAAGAAAGTGGGTTACTACGCAGCCTCCGAGGATGAACAGGAGGTGGAGGTCGCCTTCTCCTGGAATACTGGTTACTACGAAGCGATTCACTCCTACGCCAATGGGATCTCCACAGAGGAGGGTGGGACCCATACCGAGGGTCTCAAGAAGGCACTTACCCAAGTGGTCAACAAGTATGCAAGAGCAAAGAACCTCCTCAAGGAGAAGGATGACAACCTCGCTGGTGAGGATATTCGCGAGGGAGTAACCGCTATCGTTTCAGTGCGGCTCACCAACCCGCAGTTTGAAGGCCAGACGAAAACCAAGTTGGGAAATGTTTCCATTCGATCTTTGGTCGAAAAGGTAACGAATGAAAAGATGGCTGAGTGGTTCGAGGAGAATCCTCGAGAAGCTGGGGCGGTGGTCCAAAAGGCGATCTTGGCGGCACGAGCACGCGCGGCAGCTCGACAGGCTCGTGATCTCACGCGTCGCAAGTCGGGACTCGAAGGAGCTGGCTTACCAGGCAAGTTGACCGACTGCACCTCGAAGGACCCGAAGGAGTCAGAGCTGTTCATCGTCGAAGGCAACTCGGCGGGGGGCACCGCTATCAAAGGTCGAGATCCAAAAACCCAAGCCATCCTTCCTATTCGCGGAAAGATCCTTAATGTTGAACGGGCGCGTTTGGATAAGATGCTCGGAAATCAGGAGATTCAATCACTGATCGCGGCGATCGGTGCTGGGGTAGGGGAAGAATTCGACATCAAGAAGGCGAGATATCACAAGATCATTATTCTTGCTGATGCTGATCCAGATGGTTCTCATATCCGGACACTGCTCCTCACCTTCTTCTTCCGGCAGATGCGACCGTTGGTAGAGGAGGGAATGGTCTATGCTGCCCAACCTCCTCTGTACTCCACGCTCATTGGCAATGAGAAGACCTATATCAAGAACGAAGTGGAACGTCAACAGTTTCTTGCGGGCCGACCCAATCATAAGCAACCCTTCCTCCGGTTGAAGGGTCTCGGGGAGATGGACTTCGACGAGCTGAACGTCACCACGATGGCGAAGGAGCATCGTTCCCTTCTCCAAATCAATGTCGAACAGGCCAGTATCGCTGATGAAGTGTGTTCAGTGTTGATGGGTGACGATGTAGAGCTTCGTCGCCGTTTCATTCAAGAGAACGCCGACGATGTTCGGTTCCTAGACTTTTAAGGAGCGGTATGCCAGAGGATCCAGAGGGTTTCGAATCCACTCAAGTTCAATTAGTAGAGTTACAGGAGGAGATGGAGCGTTCGTTCCTTGAATACTCCATGTCGGTCATCATTTCGCGTGCGTTGCCCGATGCCCGTGACGGTCTGAAGCCGGTTCACCGACGGATCCTCTACTCCATGTTTGATAACGGTTATCGACCTGATCGACCACACGTCAAGTGCGCCAAGGTTGTTGGCGATGTGATGGGTAAGTTTCACCCCCATGGTGACGCAGCGATCTACGATGCCTTGGCTCGTATGGTACAGGACTTCTCGTTACTCCATCCACTGATCGATGGACACGGTAATTTTGGAGCCCCTGATCCCTCGACAGGACCCGCTGCTTCCCGCTATACCGAATGTCGATTAGCTCCGATCGCACTCCAGATGCTAGCCAGCATCGACGAGGAGACGGTTGACTTCGTACCGAACTACGACTCCCAATCCGTTGAGCCCTCCGTGCTTCCAGCGAGGTTCCCCAACCTCCTCGTGAATGGGTCGCAAGGGATCGCGGTTGGAATGGCGACACAGATTCCGTCGCACAACTTGGCCGAAGTCGTGCAGGCAGTGATCTATGTGATTGACCATCCAGATGCGGTGGTTGACGATCTTTTAAGCATCGTGCCGGGACCTGACTTTCCTACAGGTGGTCAGATACTTGGACGCGAGGGTATTGTGGCAGCCTATCGAACAGGAAGAGGGTCGGTTCGCCTTCGAGCGGTAGCAGAGATTGAGGAGGTAAAGAATCGTTCACAGATTGTCGTAACCGATATCCCATTCCAGACCTCCTTCGAGCAGATCGCTGAGCGCATCAAGAAGCTCGTCGAGGACAAGCTGATCGATGGTATCTCCGATGTTCAGAACTACTCCTCCGGGCGAGAGAGTCGTTTTGTGATTGAGCTCAAGCGCGATGCGAACCCAAATGTAGTCCTCAATAATCTCTATAAGCTCACCCCATTGCAATCGAGTTTTGCGATCAATATGCTCGCCATCGTCGATGGTGTCCCGCGAACGCTCAACCTGCTCCAAGCGATTCAGGTGTACATCGATCATCAGCGTGAAGTAGTGACACGCCGGTCGGAGTATCGACTGCGAAAGGCACGCGAGCGGCTCCACATCGTCGATGGATTGTTACGCTGCATCGATCAACTCGATGCGGTGATTCAAGCAATTCGAGGATCAGCGGACCGTCGAGAGGCTCGTGAGGTGTTGATGGCGAGCCCATTCGACTTCTCCGAGCTGCAGGCTAACCACATCCTCGATATGACACTCGGGCGATTGACTCGCCTGGGCCGGTCCGAACTTGAGGAGGAGTCGGTACAACTCCACCTGTCGATCGCTGATTTAGAGGCCATCCTCGGTGATCGGGTGCGTCTTGATACGATCGTCAAGGAGGAGTTGGTCGAAGCGTCGCAACCCTATGAGCAGCCGCGGCGATCGCAGTTTGTCATCGACCCAGGTGAATTCTCAGCAGAGGACCTGATCGAAGATGAGAACTTGGTGGTGATGATCTCTCGATCGGGGTACATCAAGGCGGTGCCGGAGGCCTCGTTTCGTGCGCAAAACCGCGGAGGCCGAGGAGTGGTTGGTGCCAAGGTGAAGGAGGAGGATGGTATCAGCCACCTCATTCCTTCCTCCATGCTCTCGAAGATTCTTATCTTTTCATCGAGAGGTAAGGTCTATCAGCTCCGTGGCTACGAGCTTCCAAGGCTTGAGCGCAGCGCTCGTGGGACAGCAATGGTCAATCTGATCCCTCTCCAGGATGGGGAATCCATCGCCGCGGTGATGGGAACAAAGGATTTTCCGGAGATGACCGACCTTGTGTTCATCACTGAACAGGGGATGATTAAGCGGACACCCATGCCCGAGTATGCTCGGTCGCGACGCGATGGATTGATAGCGATTGATCTACGTGAAAGCGATAGCCTCGTCAAGGTGATGACGGCCCACGCCGAACAGGAGGCCATGATCTTCTCGAAGGACGGGATGGTGATCCGCTTCTCCATTGAAGAGGTGAGATCGACTGGACGCGCGACAGCTGGGGTTAAAGCGATGCGTATGCGACCTAATGATCGGGTGATCGGGGGAGACATGATTGATGACGATCGTGAAGTAGTCCTGGTCACCTCCAACGGCTATGGCAAACGCATCAGTCCTCACTATTTCTCCGCACAGAAGCGTGGTGGCGCTGGTGTCCACGGGATGAAGCTGACGGCCCAGAAGGGCCATCTCGTCGCAGCGGAATTCGTATCCAAGGACGAACAGCTGATTATCGTGAGCTCTAATGGACAGACAATTCGAGTACGGGCGAAATCGATCTCCGCGCAAGGAAAAATCGCTACCGGGGTCAAGTTAATGACCCTCCAGGGCTCCGAGGTGATCTCTTCGGTAGGGGTTGTGCAGGATTCAGAGATAGAGGATGAGACCTAGGTTCGCACCTTGAACGTACCACCGGGTTCCTGGCCAAGCTGCGAGCACGTGTGGGTAGTAAGCCAGGCGAGGACGGCGATAGAGAGACACAAGGAGCGAAGATGATGGGAGAACTCGATCCTCGGATCCAGTTACAGGGTCCATTGAACTTTCGTGACCTTGGCGGTTACCCAACCATTACCGAGCGACGTGTTCGCTCCGGTCTGGTGTATCGTTCTGACAACTTAGCGCAGTTGACAGGCTCTGATGTCGATCGCCTCGGTGCGCTTGGTCTCCATACCGTGATCGACCTGCGTAGCAGTGAAGAGGTTGACCGACTCGGTCGTTTTCCCGTTGACGAGTACCCGTCACCAGTCACCTATGCCCATCTCTCGTTAGTAGAGGACGTGGTTGGTGTGCGCAGTCCCAGTGTGGATGACCAAACGTACATCAATACTCGCTATGAGCATCTGTTGGACCGCGGTGCGGATGCTATTGTAGCGAGTTTCCACCTCTTTGCGCTTCCTACGAGCTACCCGCTCGTCTTCCACTGCGTTGCTGGCAAGGATCGGACCGGACTGATTGCAGCCTTGCTGCTGGACCTCCTTGGCGTACCAGATGAGAGTATCGCACGGGACTATCAGTTGACGGATAGGGCGACCAAGGAATGGTTTGATCGCATGCGAAGCACACGGCCGCAAGAGCTCGAGGTCATACAGCAGATCCCTGCAGTGCTGTTTTCGTCCAATCCAGAGACGATCCTCGCATTGCTGGAGCGGATTCGAGGTTTAGCTGGCTCGACCGAGGAGTGGTTGCGGGCCCATGGAATCACAGATGATGAGATTGATTCGATTCGCAAGCTACTGTTGACTGAGGAAGAGGAGAGACCTTATCACTGAGCCTCCATCAGTAGCTTCCCGTATAGCAATCGATCATCGAGCTCGATAGGGCACTAGCCGCATGATAGATAGGGTAAGCAACACCGGGCTGTTTACCGTTCGTTCTCTGGAGGCAAGGTAACGAACAACCGTTCCCTATGGGCCCAACATCCAGAGACCGCTCGTGGAACGAAGGAATGATATGCCAGTATCTAGTCATTCTATTATCGGGCGTTCGGCTCGAGTCGATCTTGAGGGAATCGATTTTAGCTCCTTCGAGACGCAACCGTTAGCACCAGAGACGCTCCGTTGTCTCCGTTATATGTGCGATGTTGAGAGTCATACGATCTGTTATCTACGGGAGATCTTGGCCACGAGTGCTCATCGCGATCCTGATATCACTGCCTTCCTCGCCTGTTGGAACTACGAGGAGTTTTGGCATGGTGAAGCACTCGGTCAAGTGCTCGAACTGCACCGATTGCCCGGGTCAAAAGAATCAGCTCAGGACCTTCGTCGTGAGCGAAAATGGCGTGATGAAGTACGACTATTAACCTTCAATATTGGTTCGTTGATCGCAGACGATTTTGTCGCAATTCAGATGTGTTGGGGTGCGATCAATGAGTTGACTGCTCAGGCGGCGTACGCAAGAATGATCGCCAAAGCCCAGCACCCGGAGCTCTCTGAACTCGTTCGTCGGGTTATGAAGCAGGAGGGTAGACATCTCGATTTCTATGAGGGTGAGGCGCGGAGACGCCTCTCGAAGAGTAGGCGCGCCCAGCGTCTGGCTCGATTCGCCCTCACCAAGTTCTGGGCTCCGGTAGGTAGTGGAGTCGTCTCTAACAGCGAAGTCGCTCATATGGCCTCCTATCTGTTCGGTGATGAAGAAGGTCTGGTAGCCGCACAAAGGGTAGATCGGAAATTTTCGCGACTGCCAGGTCTTGGAGGGCTCACTTTGCTCGAGACCGCTGCGCGCCACGGTACGAAAGCAACAGCGCTCCGTTAGTGGTGCGTGCGTTCAAGCGGTGCCCAACCGTTGGAGATGACTAGGGGCACCCAAGCTCCACCGCAGCAAAGTGATCACTCCAAGACGAAGAGTACCTACCTAACCGGTGGTGCAACCATTCGGGGTGTGCATCGATGCGATGTCCATGGCGCTTGAATGAGCGGATGTCAAGTAGTGCTAGTGCCTTGCATAGACCTCCTTGCTAGCAGCGCAGCTCGTGCGCATAGTGTGGCGATCGCAAAATCGTTGTTGTGAAATCCCCTGCGTATCGCGAGAGACTTTGTATCGCCATTGGAAACCTGAAGGTTCACTTGGCATCGCCGGTTTGGCACGATGCAACCTGTAGTCAGGAATCACTAGACCACGGTTGGTAAGGTCGTCGCGGACGACGCCGAGATCTGCCCGAGGTTGTTAGTGACTGGTGTGAAGATCGAAGGAGTCACCAACTTGGTGCTGTCCGGGCAAGCGTAGCTGCTAGAAGTGGTAGATGCTGGTGCTCAGAATACTGCTCCAAAGGAGGCACGCTTGTTCGTCGCGATTGATCTTTTTGTAACGTTTCTGTGGATAGGGGCCCTCGCCTTTGGGGGAGGTTTCGGGATGATACCGTTGATGCGCTCGGCTGTTCTCGCTCATCATTGGTTGAAGATAGGCCCCTTCGATCAAGCGATCGCCATGGGGCAGATCACTCCCGGCCCAGTTGCCATATCAGCGACGTTTATTGGTGAACGAGTGGATGGGATCGTCGGTGCAGCCGTGGCGACCATTGCAGTTTTTATCCCCTCCTTGGTCATCATCGCGGCGCTAACCCACTTGTATCCGCGCCTCAAGAAGATACCGTCGGTCAAGAACGTTATGGTCGTGACGTTGGCGGCGGTGACCGGACTCATCGCTGGGGTCTCCTTCCTTCTCGGGAGGACGATTATCACCTCATGGGAGGAAGCGGTCCTCGCGGTCTTGGTCCTCGCGATTGCCTTGAAGTGGAAAGCTCCCTATTGGGCGATGATCCTTGGAAGCGGGGTGATCGGTGCCCTGCTCTTTCGTTAAGCCTTGGTCGACTGCAGATGCCCGTTTGTTGTATGTGTCGATCAAACCTGGCCAATGGTCGGTCGCTTGGAAATCCGGATCGGATGAACGTCGAATCTCCCCGCAATCGGGTGCAGCAGGAATTGGAACATGTGGCCAACAGGCACCATTGTCACCGCTGCTGCGAAGTCGTGTAACGGTGAAGACTGAAGGGAGCAAAGCTGTTGTCAGATGAGCAACCGAAGAAACAGGTATCACTCCTCTCATTGGTAGGTGTCTACACAAAGATTGGCACACTAGGTTTCGGCGGTGGATATGCCGTGCTGTCCTTTATCCGATCCGAGGTGGTTGAAAAGCATGCTTGGATCACTTCGGCTCAGTTCGATCAGATCGTCGAGATGTCCGCCTTCGCCCCTGGGCCGACCACCACCAATGTTTTGGCGGCTATTGCGATGCGGGTCAAAGGAACGAAAGGACTGCTAGCTGGCTTTATCGCTGCCATCTGGCCCTCCTTTCTTCTGATTCTCGGCCTAGCCGATGCTACGGCGGTACTCCATAACCCGTACCTGACTGGCGCATTGCACGGGATCGAAGTAGCGGTGATAGGTCTCTTGCTGGACGTTGTTTGGACCCTCTGGCAAGACGTTCCCCATATATTCCTGACGGTTTTGATCGCAGTGATGGCGGTTGGGCTGACGATCTTGGGTGTCAGTCCGATCATCACTATTGTGCTCGCATCGGCGATTGCCTTAGCAGACTATGCGATTAGGAAGACCCCGCTGGAGATCAGGAGAAGACAGAAGTAGCCCTGCTAGATTGAGCGAACGGCATCGACGAAGGTATCGCATGGCCCGTAGAGCTTGTTGCTAGTGACCGAGAGGGGATCCATGGGTGATCGTTGTTACGGAGGCTCGCTCTCCCATAAGTAACCCAGTCCAGCTCTGGATCGGAGGTACTGGCTGGATGGACCTAACTTGGTTCGCAGGCGATTGACGTACACGCGTACGTGGTGCGGGTCGTCATAGCCTTCTCCCCAGAGGGTCGTCAGGAGGAGCTGATGCGTGCAGAGACGCCGTTGATTTTCAACCAAGAACCGTAGGAGATCAAATTCTCGAGGCGTGAGTCGGATCTCACCCTGGACATCGTCGATCACGCGACGTTTTGCTAGGTCGATCACCAATCCTGGCGCAGCGGTTATCTCGGTCACCACTGGAGCGGACTGGTCCATGCGGCGCTCCAGTGCACGCAGCCGAGCTTCGAACTCGCTCAATCCGAAAGGCTTGGTGACATAGTCATCGGCACCACGGTCGAGGGCTTTGACTTTGGTGTGCTCGTCGCCCGCCGCTGAGAGGACAACTAGGCCCTTCTTGTGATAGCGACGTAGCTCTGCGACGAGAGTCACGCCATCGATGTCCGGAAGACCAAGGTCAACGACCAAAAGATCCGGGTGATCCTGGATGGCCCGAGCCAGTCCATCCAGACCCCGCAGGGCAACGGTGACGTCATAGCCCGCGGCGCTCAATCCAATGCGGAGCACTCTACTGAGTGCTGGGTCATCGTCGATGATAAGAATGGAGGTCATTGTTGCCTCGGAAGCGTGAAGGTGAAGGTTGTTCCGTCCTCCGCCGTATGGACTGAGAGCTGACCGTGGTGGGCCTCGATGAAGGATCGCGCAATGGCAAGGCCTAATCCAGCGCGCCCACTTTTACCTACGGCATGGAACCATTCAAAGAGCCGGATCTGATCTGCGCCCTCGACGAGTCGGCCGGTATCGTGGATATGGACGACAAAGAACGCCTTGTCGAGTTCGATCTTCACTTGGATCACCTCACCGATTGGTGAGTGGCGGACGGCGTTATCGAGCAGATTCCAGATCACCTCGCGTACCAACCCAACATCAGCCCAGGCCAGCGGTAGCTCAGAGGGGGTGGAGAGGTCAAGCTTTGATTCGACCGAGAGAAAATCGATACCCGTCGCAACCTCTTGGATTAGCTCGATCAGGTTCACCGATCGATATTGGAGATGAAAGGCACCGGCCTCGATGCGTGTGACGTTGAGCAGATCGCTGACCAACTGAATCGATCGGTCGATTTGGCTGAGCGCGGTATCCAGGAGCTGTTCACGTTCGTGTGGTTCGAGACCATCACCGAATTCGTTGAGCGCGGTGGTGGCGGTCTTGATGCCGGCAAGCGGTGTCAACAGGTCATGCGATACCGTTCTCAGGAGGGATGCGCGCCAGCCGTCGATCTGTTGGAGTGTATCGAGTTTGAGGCGCGTCTCGTGGAGCTGTGTTCGCTCAAGGGCGGCGGATATCTGGTTGGCTACCACATTGAGTGCCTGCACGAGGCTATCAGGCAGGTCATCGTTCCAGATCACCAGGAACCCGAAGTTGTCACTGAGCGTCGATAAGGCAAAGGAGCGGACTCGGACTCCCGCAATGGTGATCTCCCCACTCCGAGCCATGCCGTTTGATCCAACAAAGGCGTTTGCTATCGTGGTTGCCATCTGGCGGTCGCCGACAATGTTCGCTGGTCGGAGCAGGTTGTCTGTTGGGCGCAATGCCATCACCCCCTGGAGATCCAGGAGCTGTACGATCTGTTCAGTGGCGTTTCGCCACACACCCTCAAGGGAGCGTTCGCTGATGAGCGTAGCGGGAAGATTGGCTAGTTGTTCGAGAATATGTGCCTGGTAGAGCGCGCGCTCTCTCTGGAGTCGGAAGCGACGGTCAATCAGGACGGTGACGAGACCGACCAAAGCATAGACACCAAGGGGTATCCAATTTGACGCTACCCCCACAGCGAGGGTGCCATACGGAGGGATAAAAAAGAGATCGTAGGCGCCAAAACCAGCAAGGGTGGCAACGACTCCGGCCGAGATGCCGCCAACGGCGATGCTGGCCACCAGAGGGACGACAAGAATGAGCGCGATGGACGCGGGTGGGAGATGCGTGCGCAGTGGTATGAGCAGCGCGGAAAACACACCGATCATGAGAATACTGAGGCCCGATCCAAGCAACGCGGATCGGTCGTGTGCTGTGAACTCCCTACCCATCATATTCTGCCCATCGCCCCTAGTATAGAGATCGTATCATCGTCGACTTGGAGATAGACCGAGGTAGGTCGAGCGTGGAACAATCCGCAAGCAATGAGGTTGAGGCTGCTGGTCGATTTCGTATCTATTTGGGGGCGATGGCGGGGGTGGGGAAGACCTGCGCCATGTTGGACGAGGGATGGCGACGGATGCAGCGCGGGGCCGATGTGGTGATCGGGTTGGTTGAGACCCATGGGCGGGTCCACACCCAGGAACTGATCCGCGAGATACCCGTGATTCCCCAACGGGTGGTGACCTACCAAGGGCGTCAATTCATGGAGATGGATACCGCAGCGGTTGTGGCTCGTCATCCTGATGTGGTGCTGGTCGATGAGCTCGCTCACACAAATATTCCAGGATCCGGACCACACGAAAAGCGCTATGAGGACGTGCTCGATCTGTTGAATGCGGGAATCGATGTCATTGCAACGCTGAACGTGCAACATATCGAGAGTATCGCTGGTGCGGTCGAGGAGATGCTCGGGGTCCGCATCTCCGAACGGGTACCGGACTGGGTGGTACGCCAAGCCGATCAGCTCGAGCTGATCGACTCCTCCCCGCAGCAGCTGCGGCGGCGAATGCTTCACGGCAACATCTACCCCGAGTCGAAGATCCAGTCGGCACTTGACAACTTCTTCACCACACAGAATCTGACCGCCTTGCGAGAGTTGGCCTTGCGTTTTGTGGCTGACGAAGCGGACGAAGATCTGCTCTTGTCGTTCGCAAACCGACAGGGTCGGAGAGTTTTTGAGACGAGAGAGCGTTACTTGGTGGGATTGAGCCTCTCGCCGGAGACCCCACGAGTTCTTCGCCGGGCGGCGAGGATGGCGGCGCGCTCTAAGGCGGACCTGCGCTCGTTGTTGATCATGCCCGACACCGACATATCGGAGTCGGCCTCCAGAGAGATCGAGGCGCTCAGGAAGTTGAGCCATGATCTTGGGGTTGTCTTCTTGGAGAAGTACGGCATCAAGGTGGCCGATGTCATGGTTGAGACCGCGCTCGAGCATCAGATCACCCAGATTGTCATCGGTGCCTCAAAGCGTTCTCGACGCGATGAACTGTTGAAGGGGTCTATCGTCAATCAGGTCCTTCGCAAGGTCGGTCCGATGGGCATTGATGTCCATGTGATCGGGATCCGCGACTACGACCCAGGACTCGCTGAGATTGACGACAACTAGGCGAGGTCGCCTAGTTGTCGTCCGTGGGTCACGCATTGCTTGCTGCCTGATTCCACCCACCGTGACGCGAGCCAGCTAGCGCCCTTCGATCGCCGCGAGTGCACGATTCAGGCTCAGGACGTTCACGTAGCCATCGCCAAAGATGCCGTATTCAGGCCCGGTGGTCTGCGCGTCGATGAGCTGGCGTAGACGGCTTGCTGAGATGCCAGTCGATCGTTGGATCATTGGGATCTGAACAAGAGCGCTCTTTTGGGAGATGTCGGGGTCGACCTCGCTTCCCGACGTGGTGACCAGTTCTTGGGTGGGGTCGACACCTTGGGCATGCCAGAACGCCACGAGTGCTTTGGTGTTGTCGAGCAGTTGCTTGGAGCGAGGGCCAAGATTGGTGCCTCCCGTCTCGGTGTCATTGTCGAGATCTGGCCGACCGTGAAACCAACGGTCTCCAGTCCAATGCTGGCCTATCTCGGTGGAGCCGTACGGGGTGAGTGAACCTTTTGCCCGGGCGGGAAAGAGGACGTTGGCCAGCCCAGTCTCAACGAGTGGATAGGCAAGACCGAGGATGATGGCGAAGAAGAGGGCAAGAACGATTGAGCGGCGGATTTGAGTAAGCATTAGTACAACCTCGTGACCGTGAGAAGAATATCGATGAGTTTGATGCCGATGAAGGGGAGGATCACTCCACCCACTCCATAGATGAATACGTTTCTTCGTATGATCTCTCCGGCAGCGGCGGGTCGAAACTTCACCCCCCGCAGCGCGAGTGGGATCAGGACGATGATGATCAGCGCGTTAAAGATCACTGCCGAGAGGATCGCGGTGATCGGGGAGTGAAGGTGCATGACGTTGAGCACCTTCAACTGTGGATAGGCCGCAATGAAGAGTGCGGGGATAATGGCGAAGTACTTCGCAAGGTCATTGGCGATCGAGAAGGTGGTGAGCGCCCCTCGGGTGATGAGGAGTTGCTTACCAACCTCGACGATCTCGATCAGTTTGGTGGGACTTGAATCGAGATCGACCATGTTGCCTGCCTCCTTGGCAGCGACCGTTCCTGAGTTCATCGCAACCCCGACATCTGCCTGGGCGAGCGCCGGGGCATCGTTGGTGCCGTCACCGGTCATCGCAACGAGTTTGCCCCCCTCCTGCTCCTCCTTGATGAGTTCGAGTTTGCGCTCTGGTGTCGCCTCAGCGAGGTAGTCATCGACACCCGCCTCTGAGGCGATCGCGGCGGCAGTAAGAGGGTTATCGCCGGTGATCATCACGGTACGAATGCCCATCTTACGCAACTGGGCGAAGCGTTCTTTGATACCGGGCTTGACGACGTCCTTGAGTTCGACAACACCGAGCACTCTTTTGTTCTCAGCTACCACCAGCGGCGTAGAGCCAGCGTTGGCGATCTCCTTGGTGAGATCGTCAACTTCAGCGGGAACCTCTCCGCCCTGGTCAATCACCCACCGTTTAACTGCTTCGGTCGCCCCTTTGCGAATCTGGGTGTCATTGATGTTCACGCCAGACATTCGGGTGGTAGCTGAGAAGGGAACGAACTCGTAATCGGTACCGACTTCGTTGTCACGGATACCGTACTCGTTTTTCGCCAGCACCACGATCGAACGACCCTCGGGTGTCTCATCGGCCATCGAGGCGAGCCGAGCCACTCGAGCCATCTCCTCATCGGAGGTGCCGCCGACGCCGACAAAGCGCGACGCCATTCGGTTGCCAAAGGTGATCGTTCCGGTCTTGTCGAGCAAAAGGGTCGAGACGTCGCCGGCGGCCTCAACGGCTCGGCCAGACATGGCCAGCACGTTTTTTTGAACCATTCGGTCCATTCCGGCGATCCCGATCGCCGAGAGGAGGGCGCCGATCGTCGTCGGGATGAGACAGACGAGGAGAGCGACAAGGGTGACGATCGCGATCCCCGTGTGCGAGAAGTGGGCGAAGTACTCCAAGCTCACCACCACGGGAACAAAGATCACCGTCAACGCGATCAGGAGAATGGAGAGCGCTACCTCGTTGGGCGTCTTTTTGCGGTTCGCACCCTCGACCAGTGAGATCATTCGATCGAGGAAGGAGTTGCCCGGTGTCGCGGTGATCTTGATCACGATGCGATCCGAAAGCACCATGGTGCCACCCGTCACCGACGACCGATCACCCCCAGCCTCGCGGATGACCGGTGCTGACTCTCCTGTGATAGCGGACTCGTCGACGGAGGCAACGCCGTCGACGATCTCTCCATCGGAGGGGATGACGTCGTTGGCTTCGCAGACGACGAGGTCCCCGGTCTGGAGTTGATTCGCGGCCACGACCTCCTCGGATCCATCGGAGTTAAGCCTCCGTGCCTCAGTCTCGGTTCGGGTTCGACGAAGGGTGTCGGCCTGGGCCTTGCCGCGGCCCTCAGCCATTGCCTCTGCAAAGTTGGCAAACAGCACGGTAAAGGCGAGGACGATCGTGACCATCCACGAAAAGAGTGAGGTGTGGACAATCGATGCGACGAGAGTCACCACGGTCCCGAGGTAGACCACGAACATGACAGGATTGCGTACCTGGACCCGGGGGTCGAGTTTGACGAATGACGCCTTGATGGCGGTGCTGAGGATATCGCGGTCAAAGAGCGACTTCGACCCCGCGACACCCTTGGTTCGAACGCTGGTAGCCATTTAGAAAAACCTCCCATGTGAGACGGCTTCCGCAATGGGTCCAAGCGCCACTGCCGGAAAGAAATTAAGAGCACCAACCAGTAAAATCACTCCGACCAGGAGACCGGTGAACATTGGGGTAGCAGTCAAGAACGTGCCGGCGGTTACTGGGACCTCCTCTTTGGCGGCCAAGGAGCCAGCGAGCGCCATCACGGGTATGATCACGCCAAATCTTCCAATCAGCATGGCGATGGCACCGGTGATGTTGAAGTAGGCGGTGTTGCTTGAGAGACCGGCGAAGGCCGAGCCATTGTTGTTGCCCTGTGAGGTGAAGGCATAAAGGATCTCGGAGAATCCATGAGGTCCGTGGTTCAAGATGGCAGTTCGTCCATCAGGGAGGGCAACGGTGATCGCTGTCAGGACTAGTACGGTGATGGGCATCACCAGCACCCCAATCGATGCCCAGATGATCTCGGTTTTCTGGATCTTCTTCCGCACATACTCCGGTGTTCTCCCCACCATCAGGCCGGCGATGAAGACGGTGAGGATAGCGAAGATCAAGATGGTGTAGATACCGCTACCGATACCTCCGGGGGAGACCTCGCCGTACATCATGCCAGCCAGCATGCCAAGGCCGCCGATCGGCGTGTAGGAATCAGCGGAGGAGTTGACTGATCCGGTCGATGTCTGTGTTGATGTCACGTTAAAGAGCACCGAATTGTCGACTCCAAAGCGCGATTCTTTGCCGACCATATTGCCGCGGGTGCTGGTGATGCCGGCTGCGTGGATGGCGGGATTGCCACCATTCTCGGCAGCGAGTGTGAAGGCGAAGGTACCGGCGAAGAGGATAATCATCGCCATGAGCACCGCCACACCCTCCTTGATGTTGCCGACCATCTTGCCAAAAGTGTACGTTAGGGCAACGGGGACGCAGAGGATCAGAACGATCTCCAGGAAATTCGTGAATCCGGTCGGGTTCTCAAAGGGGTGTGCAGCGTTGGCGTTGAAGAAACCACCGCCGTTGGTACCGAGTTGCTTGATCACCTCTTGGGAGGCCACCGGTCCTCGAAGGATGGTTTGGTGAACACCGTTCAAGACATCATGGATGTGCGCTGGGCCAAGGAGCGTCTGGGGAGCTCCTTGCCAGACGAAGACGAGCGTCATGACGATCGAGATTGGGAGAAGAACGTAGAACACTCCACGAATGGTGTCGATCCAGAAGTTGCCAAGGGTACTCGATCGCTTGCGAGAAAAGCCGCGGATCACCGCGATCGCGACGGCAAGACCAACGGCGGCCGAGACGAAGTTTTGTGTCGCCAGGGCGACCATCTGCGAGAGATACGACATTGTTGTCCCACCGGCGTAGTTTTGCCAGTCGGTGTTGGTGATAAACGACACCGCTGTGTTGAAGGCGAGTGCTGGTGTCACGTCACCAAGATGCTCAGGGTTCAGCGGGAGATGTCCCTGGAGAGCCAGCA
The DNA here is from genome assembly GCF_027364955.1 of Ferrimicrobium sp. NCBI lineage: Bacteria > Bacillati > Actinomycetota > Acidimicrobiia > Acidimicrobiales > Acidimicrobiaceae > Ferrimicrobium > Ferrimicrobium sp. The sequence goes on along the minus strand of NZ_DAHXOI010000017.1, from coordinate 9,078 downwards.
GTAGGTAGGTGATCACCAAGGAGACGAGAGAGAAGACGAGCAAGGACCGGAGATACCGACGCCAGCTCTGCTCCGCGCCCGGTTGGATCCCGAGGAGACGAAGGAGGGGTAACTCGATCCAGTCCAGAAAGTGGACTCGCCCAGTGAACACCGCCGTCAGATATGAGCCCAGATATCGCCAGATCAGGCCGAGCACGACCAGCAGAACAATGACTTCGATTACAAACGCCATGCAGACTCCCAGTTCCAGAACACGGGCTCATCCTATGGCCGCGCACTGGTCCGGCTTGGAGATTGCCCCCAACGTTGAGAGTCTGTTGACACGGCACAAGAGAGGTATCAAGAACTGTTGACACGGTTTGCCTGAAACGCTGACGGGGTGTGCAGGAGTGACACTTTGAGCATCGGACCCCGATTGTTGAGGTGCATGCCTGGCGAGAATGGATTCGGGCTTACCTTCATCGGGATCTATGCCTGAGTTCTCGGGGTGGGCTGTAGAGTCGTTCCAGGACTATTACCGATATAGCCGCAATTCGCGTTAACACATATCGAGGAGCCGGTTGAGTCAATTTGAAATTGAAGACTTCCCAGAGGTTCTCCAACAGGCGCAACGGGGAGATGAAGTAGCTTTTCGGGTTATCTATCGGACCTATCACCCTGGTCTGCTGCGATTCTTGCGGGGTCGCCTTGGAGGTGATGCCGAAGACGTCGCTGCCGAGGTCTGGATCTCAGTTACCAAAGGATTGTCCAAGTTTGTTGGTGACGAGCTCGCCTTTCGTGCCTGGATCTTTGCCACCGCGCGACGCCGTACGATCGACCTCTACCGACGCCGGGCTGTTCGACCCCAAATCGCACGGGATGCAGATGTGCACGAATTGTCAGAGGTTGCTCCACCTGAGCAATTGGAGATCGACGAGGCAGTCGCTGCGCTGGTGGAGGGGCTTAATGACGAGCAAGCCGAGATCGTGCTATTAAGGGTGCTCGGAGGATTTAGCGCGAAGGAGGTGGGCGACCTCTTGGGTAAGAGCGAGGCATCGGTACGCGTCGCGCAACACCGAGCGCTCGCAAAACTCGCTGAAAATCTGAAGGATAAGGCGTAACGTACGCAGTCTTCACTGCGTTTAATTTGGCAAGGTAAGGAGTACAAGAGCGTTGGATCCGGACGAGATCGAAGACATTTTGGGCGGTCATGGCGCCACGAGTTCTAATGGCCATCTCGCACGGCTTGTCCGCGCCGCTCAAGCTCCAGCGACTATCCACGAGTTGGCCGCCGAGGATGTGGCTGTTGCCGCGTTCCGACGATCGGTGGTGGTTGGGTCAGCACAACAGCGACGAGCGTTCTCACGTTTTACCCCGCTCAAGGTAGCAGCCGCGGCAGCCGCGTTCGTGGTGGTGGGAGGCGGATTCACTGCCGCGTTGACGCACGCGTTTACGCATCCAGCAGCGACTACCAAGCCGTCGGCTACACAAGCAACGCAATCTAAGGCACAAGTGAGTCCCTCGCGCCAACAGGTCGCTCCGTCGAAGAAGGACAACGGTCAAAACAGTAAGAAGACACCATCTGGGTCGGAACATTCAACAAAGGTGGCGGAGTCTGGTCAGACCAAGAACCAAGACAAGCAAAACGGCCAGGGACAGGGCAAGCAAAACGGCCAGGGACAGGGCACGCTTGTCGCGCCAGGCCAGGTGGGAAGCGTGATACCTGCGAGTTATCACGGTCTGTGTCTGTCGTACAGCAAGGCGATCAGTGAACGACAAAGTTCCTCTGCTGTGACAACAAAAGTGTCGAAGTTACAGTCGTCCAAGCAGTTTCTACGATTGGCAGAGAGTGCACTGAATCGTGGATTGACCGTCCCTGAGTTTTGTTCAACGATTCTCGGGACAAAGCTACCAAGCCCGAGTGTCCCGGGGTTTGGTTTGAATCCCACCTCTTCTTCGGGTAATGGCAATGCTTCGGGGTCATATTCCAATACGGGAGACCAACCCACCGGAGCGGGATCGGGTTCTTCTGGCTCTGGACAGAGCAGTGGTGGAGGCGGAATCGTTTCCGCAGGCGTGCCAGCGCGGCTCCCGTAGTCCAGTGGAGATCACAATCTCGGTTCCAGGAGATAAACCGGCGGACGCCGACCCTTGCGGCTGTTAAAGTGGATGTTTCTGGGGCTATAGCTCAGTTGGTTAGAGCGCAGCACTGATAATGCTGAGGTCCCTGGTTCGAGTCCAGGTAGCCCCACTCGCTTGCCAGAGCTGTGTTTGCGGGCGCGGTGTTGCGAACGCCACAACCCTTTTTTGGTTGCAGCCATGCATAATGCGTACTCGTGAGAGACCGGTAGGAGTTGGATCGCGAAGCTCATCCAAGATCGGGGTAGGGCTTGCGGGCTACGGTGGCCCAGGCTCGCGGATGGCTTTGAACTGCTTGCTGGCCATATTGGTGTTGACATCGTCGAGCACCTTCGACCCCAGTCATCTTCTGACTCCATGGTCTCTCCTTCGTGATGCCCGCGCTGCTGTCCTAGTCGAGATCGCTTGTGTGATGAACGGCGATTAGACCAGTCCGAGAGGATTGCAGCTCTGGAGTCGGTGGTGCTCTGCGGGGATCAGAGATCCGCAATGCAGCGCGAATCGTCCTCCATCCGAGCCAAAAGGAAAATACTAAGGACCGCTGGTTGGAGCCGGAACAGTGGCGATCCTCTGAAGCCTATTACCTAGATGTTGACAAAGGGTACCATCGGCTGAATGCTCGAGCCCGCCAAGAAAGTGCTGGTCGCTTTCGCGCCCCTCTGATGAGCAACGGATTCGTTTTATCCGTGAGTCAAAACGAACTCGTCACTCTCGCGACATGCGCGGCATGACGAGGCGTCGATGGCAATCAGTTAACTGGCACTTGCGGTGGGGGATGAGCTGGTAGTCGATTCGTGCTCAAAGAGTACCGGCGTCTCATCCGACGCGTCTTCGAGCGAACGTCCGCGTGGCTCAGGGAGTGCAACGATGGTGAGCAGAACCCCGACAACAGACACGCCAGCCATGATTCCCATGACGCCACTGATCCCCACCGATTGGAGCAGATGCGGAACGAGTAGCGCACCAAGGAAACCACCAAACTTCCCCATTCCTGCCGAGATGCCGTCGCCAGTGCCACGTATTGACGTTGGGAAGACTTCAGCTGGGTAGACAAAAGTAGTGACGTTTGGACCGAACTCGGTAAAGAAATAGCTGATCGCAAAGAGTGGTAGGAAAATTGCCACTGAACTCGCACCGTCCGGGATCAACCAGATCAGGGCGAAGGCCGCGGCCATGACGGCAAACCCTTGCCACTGAATACGCCGTCGACCAATTCGATCCATCAAGAAGACCGCCAGCCAGTAGCCAGGGAAGGCGGCCACTGCGAAGATCAGGAGAGAGAGCAATGTGTGGGAGAGCAACGACCCCTTCGGCTGGAGCAATTTCAAAATCAATGGCGAAGAGACTGAGTTGCCGTAGAAGGCGATGTCGAGCAAGAACCAACCACCCGCGGTCCCTATGAGCCTGAGCAAGAAGGGCTTCTGGGTCAGTTTGGCAATCGGGCGAGGGCGCATTTTCGCGCTGGTGGCACTTTGTTCATCCGGTGTGACGGAGGCATGTTCACCTGTGACCCATTCGACGGTTTGCGCCGTCGCAGCGATATCGCCCTTGATCCCCAGGGTATAACGGGGGGTCTCGCGGATCTTGCGGCGAAGGTAGATTACCGAGGCGGCCGGAATCGCTCCGATGGCGAGCATGATTCGCCAGGAAAGATCAGAGGGAACACCACTGCTGAGGAAAATGGTGGCGATTGCTGGGCCCGCAACAAGGCCAAGAGCTTGCATTGAGAAGACGGTGCCGATCAGCTTGCCTCGAGATTGACGGTTCGAATATTCGGAGGTGATGACCGCAGAGGTCGCGTAGTCTCCACCAACGCCATATCCAACGATGATTCGAAAAATCAGCAGGGAAGTGAAGTTCCAAGCGAAAGCGCTCAGGATCGCGCCAACGACCAAAATGGCTACCTCGACCCCGTACATGCGCTTTCGACCGAGTTTGTCCATCAATCGGCCGAAGGTGAGCGCACCGGCCACCGATGCCAGGAGCGATATGGAGTTCAACAACGAGATCTGGTCGGTGTTGAGGTGAAAGATTGGTGTGAGCAGGACTGTCACTGTACCGATGATGAAGAGATCATACGCGTCGGTGAAGAACCCCATCCCCGAGGTGAACACCGTCACCCAATGCTTACGTCCAACCTTCGCCTCGTCGAGCGAGTGATAGAGGTTGCTAATCGACGCCTCTGAATCTTCCATTGTCGGGACCCTCCTGACCGCGAAGGTAATGCACTCTTCGACTCTCAAGCTAGCAACCGATTGCGAGCATAAAGAAAACAAAAGGTTGCGCGTAGGTAATGGAACTGTGAACGAAAGGTAAACAAAACGCTTGGGAGGAAGGAGGGTTCGTTGGGAGGTTGGTGCCTACGATGCGGGATCTTCACGAGGATTCCAGACTGGTGATCTGGAGCAGTAGTGGGCGTTGTGCGCGGTTGATCGGTTGAAGAGGCTTTGATTGGCGAGGAGTACGGCCCCAGTCTGTCTCAACAGGAGTATCCCGGTTCTCGCCGAACACTTCCTGTCCATGGCGTTCATGACCATCTGGTTCGAGCCCTCGGGCTCGTTTTTGCGGGTAGCTCAATCCTGACTCACCTGCACCAGGTTATGGTTGGCGCAGAACCCGGAGCATGCTCACTTCGCACATGCCATCCATCTCATCACATCGCTCACCGGTGTCAACAAATCCATGTCGCTCATAGAGCGCTATGGCTGCCCTGTTCATCTCGCGGACGTAGAGACGCACCTGGGCGAGATCACGTTCGCTCGCCCAGCGCAACACCTCACCAATCAGCCGATCACCAACTCCTCGACCCCGAAATTCGGGAGCGACCCATAGGGACACCAGTTCCGTTTCGCGATCGGTCGGCGTCGTTGTTGCCACCATCCCAGCGGGTTGGTGGTCGAAGAGACAGATCAGCGAGAGAGCCGAGTTACGCAAGCGGTCGCGCCACCGCGACTCTTGATCGTATTTCCCACTCCATTGTTCGAGGGTAGATCCAAAGGCGTAGGGCGCATCGGCAAGGGCCTGTAGACGAAGAGACCGCCACAGTTGCCACTCCGCCTCGGTCACGATGGAAATTGAAATCTTCTCGATGGCCCTGTCTTCCATTGGTACAGAGCCTAGCTGGGTAGGAAATTCGCGTCTTTTGGTGCGCTAGCTGGGATCAACGAGCCTTCAAGTAATCGAGACCTACCTGTCTCGCGAGTTGATGCGCGTTCTGATATGGCGCGGTGATATCACCAAGGTAGCGGCGATCAACCTTGGCAACTGAGGTGTAGTTGGTGTCACAGACGTTTGCTAACGGAGACTCAACGAGCTGTGAGACCAGCTGGTAGGAGTCCATCCGTCCTATCCCACAAAGGGATGCGACCCAGTCCACCATCTCCACCTGAGCAATCCTGAAGGCATCCTCTAGCGGACGTGCTGATCCGGTGGTCATCAGGTACTTGGCAGACTCTAATTTGGGCCAAGGCGTAGGAGTGCCTTTGATGAGGTCAAGATAGACGACGGTGTTCATCGCGCATTCAACCGCTACGCCACAACTTTCTCCCTCGCCTTGCCGCGCGTGTCCGTCACCGAGAGAAAAGAGCGCTCCCTCGACGTTGACACCGAAGTAGCAGGTGACCCCGGCACGTAGTTCGGGAGTGTCCATATTGCCGCCGTGTGCATCAGGCACCAACGCAGAGCGTACCTCGAGATTCGCTGGCGCAACGCCTACGGTGCCGTGCATGGGATCCATTGGGAGTTCGACTGAGAATTCACCAACATCAGAACGAAATCGGCATTGTCGGGTTTGTCGATCAAGTTCCCAGATCCAGACGATTTCGGGGAGTGGGTCCTGTAGCGTTGCCGTGAGGTGGGTCGAGGTGAGCGCACCGAAGAGCGGGACGGTAGTGGAAACCGCCCAATCTCGGGCTGGTTCGATCTCGATGAAGTGGGCTACGACTGTATCACCAACCTCGGCGCCCTTGAGGTAAAAAGGTCCAGTCTGTGGATTGAGGAACGGGAACTCACAAACCTCCGAGACAAGGTCAGTTTTGGCTCGAACTTTGCCAGCAAAGCAATCCTCGGTAAAGACCTCCAAGATCGTTCCCGGGTCGATCTCCATAACGGGGTCTCGACCCCCAAACGTCCAGCAAAGCTGTTCTTCAGTAGGAGTGAAGGTGATAACAGGGTTCTTCATGATGGTGCTCCAGACTCATCGACAATCTCTTCGAGGAAGACTTCGGAGATGCGGTTCACTGCACCCGGAGAGGCTGATCGAAGACGAAGAAATACTATCACACCAAGAATCAGCCAGACTGCGACGATGGGTCCGGCATAGGATGCGGGTGCGGTGAGAGGGGAGATGAACGAGAATGCCGCGATTCCAGCCCCTGCGAGAAGAGCAGGGAACAGAAAGGCGATGGCAAGCAAAGGCACGAGACCGTGGGAGAAGAAATTGAAGCGATCCTCGGAGATTGACCTCGCGAAGTAAACCATTGAGGAGAGATTCATCAGGATGTAAACCGCGACGACAACAATCGTGATAAGGGTGCCATCGAGAGCAAATCCGTTCTCTGGTCCGAAGGCTAGCCCTAGAAGCAGCGTTGCTGCTGCCGAGACGATGATCTGCGAGTAGACAGCGAACTGAGGAACCTTGGTTTTGGCATGAACCTTGCCAAGCACACCAGGGAAAACTCCTATTCGTCCCAAGGCGAAAGCCATGCGAGTAGAGACCGAAGTACCAGCATTTGCATTCCCAATGGTCGAATTAATGATTGCCAAGAAGATCAAGATCCAGAAGAGGCCATAGAAGTCTCGGCTCAGGCCAATCCAGGACGCCGCCCCGGCGCCAGCGAAAGAGCTAAAACGAGCTGGACCATAGGCGACAGAGGCTGCATAGGTGGTGAAGACATAGATTAAGCCAATCGCCAAGGTTGATCCGAGGATCGCGAAGCGGATCGTACGTTTAGGATCCTTCGCCTCTTCTGCGAGCGGTGCGGCTGCTTCGAACCCTGCGAAAGCGAGGAGGCTGTAGACCGAGCCAGCAAAGACACCCGAGATCCCGTGGAACCCCTTCGGGGTGTATTTGGTAGTGAAGACGGAGAGTGTGTTGTGCGAGCCAGCGTGCACCACGAAGAGGATGCCCGCTGCGAGAAAGATGACAATCTCGATGCTCCCAAGGATCGTGCCTGTTTTCGCCGAGGTCGTGATGCCTAGGAGTGCGAGAGCACCGACGAGGGCGATGCCGACGAGTGACCATGGCCACCAAAGGCTGCTTGGATAACCGAACTCAGAATTGAAGGTACCGGCGATGGTGAAACCGAGCTGCAGAAAGAGGAGAGCCGGGACTAACGCATAGACAAATACGTATCCCCAACCGACGAAAAACCCAACGATTGGATGGAGAGCCCGCGAGGCGTAGGTCGCGAATGAGCCGGCTGATGGAATTCGGGAAGCGAGCTCACTGATGGAGTAGGCGGTCAGCAGGCTACCGATGAGCGCAACGATCACCGCCAGCGTGAGTGCGCCGCCGGCAAATCCTGCTCCTGCGGGAATCGATGCTGCAATTGCTGCCCCTGGGGCCATTGCGGTGATACTTTGGAAGAGTACCTCGCGCCGTCCAATCGCACCCGCTTTTAGCCGACCAGAATCTGATGTTGCTGACATTTGCCCCCCTTGGCTTCACAGTGACCAATGTTGGGTCGATACTATCTGAACTAGAAGGCACTAGAGGCAGATTTTATGAAAAGTTTATTACAGATGAGTCTCTTTACGTTTCTGTTTCAAGGCGCCACTGGCGGTATCCAAGTACGACAGTCGAGGAGGAGTGCTGAGCGACAACGATTCATTCGATCTAAGCGGCTAAGATCAGTCGGCACTTTCTGAGAGACGGTTAGACTCTTGAGGTCAACTCAAATCATCATGCTCGGATTGAGGGGGCGTAGCTCAGCTGGAAGAGCGCCTGCTTTGCACGCAGGAGGTCAGGGGTTCGAGTCCCCTCGTCTCCACCAAGGGCCGTTTGTGAAACTGCCCCATCCATGTTTGTGAAACTCCCCAGAGTGACCTTCAGTAGGCAAAATCTCCTCCATGAAGGCTTAAGTTCCATGATTGCGATGAGTTGGCGTGAAACTCTGGCCTAAAAACAAGAAAGTCCCTCGCCGAGGGCGTGATCGGTGAGGGACTTGTCGTTGTCGAGACTTACGGGGAAGACGAGCTATGTTTTCGGCGGAGTTTCCTTGATAGTGATCACATCACTCAGGCGGTCGCGCCGACGTGGCTTTCGGCTCCGAGGTGTTGGATCGACCTTGGTCTCTTGGGCTTCGATGAAACTCATAATCTTTCGGATGTTTGATGCTGCCACGATGAGGGTGGTAAACAGGAACTGATTGGTGAATCCTGCTGCCCGCCTTCGTCCGGGATCGCCGAGTGCCCCATGATCTGAGTCCTTTACGTACCCATTGAAGCCCTCGATGGTGTTGCGGGCAGATGCATAGAGCTGGTGCCACTCTTGACTTCCATAGAGAAGCTTCTGGGCGTACTTGGCCCCAGCTGTGGGCTTAAAGGTGACTGAGGTCTTATTCGTACAGATGATATCGGGGTGTTCGGGTGGGTTCACAATGTTAGGGAGACCGGCGGTTGATTTGCGTTCGGCAATCTTGAGCGGACACGTGAGTGTCGCGGAAGGACCAGCTGCCGGGCACATCATCTGAACATACCCGTCAACGTCAGGTCTTCCCTTGGGGCGCAAGCGATACGCCCTGCGTGCCTCGATCCTCGCTTGATAGGTGTCATCGTCTATTGTCTCTGCTCGATGGTCTTTGGTTGCGTCGACGAGCACCTTGTAGCTATTCTCGTACCCTGGACCACGGTTTCGCGCAACCTTGGACCACTCGTTCGCGTAACTTTGGACCACTGTTTCGCGTTACTTTGGACCACAGTATCGTCTAACTCTGGACCACTCGTTCGCGTCACTTTGGA
>NZ_DAHXOI010000016.1 GCF_027364955.1 Ferrimicrobium sp. | reverse complement strand
TCACCTTCTCCTCAACCGCTCCTACCAATGCCCAAGTGGGACAGACCTACACCCCAGCTGCAAAGAGTAGCTCGGGACTAGGGGTGAGCTTTGGCGTCTCTCCTGGAAATGTCTGTAGTATCTCGAGCGGAGTAGTCTCCTTCACGGGGACTGGTACCTGTAGCGTAACCGCTAGTCAGGGAGGCAATAGCGAGTACTCTCCTGCGAGCACAACCCAGAGCGTAAATGTGGTCGCGGTTTCGGTTACGTCAACCTCCTCAACTACACCAACTTCAACCACACCATCGACCCCAGCTCCAAAGACCTCGTCATCGACAACTAGTACTCCAATCACCAAGCCCCAGTCGGTCACCATCAAGACCGGACCTCCTTCTGTACCCAATACCACGACACCTTTGGTCCCTATTGGTCTCGGCCTCGGTAGCAGTGGAGTCCTAGGCCTCTTTGGTCTCAACCGAAAGAGGAGACGAGCGAGTTAGGGGCTACGAGAGGTAGCTTGGTAACTAATTCGAAGTTCGAATCTTAACCACTCATATGTAGTCATAGATTAGCATCAGTGCAGCTCAGAACGGGTGTGTTCATCATACGTCCCTAGGTCGCATAACTGTGGAAGTCCATTTTTCCATACCAACGACTGAACAGATGCCACGAAATGAAGTAGCATAACAAGCGAGTGTTCTTCCATATCAACATAATCGTGTCTGCACCAAGGCGTCGATCAGCGCTATCATCAGCCGATCTCGTTGGGCATCAAAATACGATACCGCACCAGTCCAACCTGAATACCTGGACTATCAACGGGGCAGGAAGTTGCTCTTGCACGGTCGTTTTTCCAGGCACTGGATCCTCTGATGACTTCCCTAATGCCAGTGGGCTATACAAATGAGCACTGCAAACGTTGTCCAAGACCTTCGCGATGATGGAGCTGAACCTTGGTTTGTAAGTGCCCTTGAGCGATTGCCGCGGGGAGATGAGCAATCTCTTGAACCCTACCTGACCTTGGTGGGTGAAGCGACCGCGCTGCCAAATACCTTGGCGACATGCCGATTCCACTATGTAAGAGTTGACCCCCAAGGTAACCCAAGGGTACAAGCACTGGTCAATATGCTAACCGATAGGATTGTCGACTATTGTGTGCCCCGGAGCCGCATCAACGAGGCCTTTAGACTCGCAGAAATCACTAAGTCGACTGATAGTTTCCTCAAGTTGCAGCGAGAAGCCAAAGAATTGTTCGCGAACGTAAGTACCACAGGAGAAGGTGGAGAGCTGTTGCTTTATGCGCTGCTCGAGATGTCCCTTGGGCTGCCACAGATCTTATGCAAGATGCCATTAAAGACGAATTCGCAGATGCACTCCCATGGCGTGGATGGGGTGCACGCCCGAGCCCTCCCAGATGGCAAGTTGGCCGTATATTATGGCGAAGCGAAGATGCATAGGACTGTCACTACCGCAATCGACGCAGTACTCGAGAGCCTCGCTCCGTATCTCTTGGATGTTGGTAACGGGATGGCTCAGCGGGATATCCTTCTATTGCGTGATAATCTCGATGCAGGTGATGCAGAGCTTACTGCCGCCTTGGCTCGCTATTTCACCGAGGGTGCTATGGAGGCATCGCAGCTTGTGGTACGTGGGGCCTGTCTTGTGGGATTCTCATTGGGCGACTACTCCTCTCCACAAAATGCAGATGCCTCGATTCGAGGCGAAGTTGCTGAAGCGATGAACGGGTGGCGTGCCAGACTTGTAACGGCGATTACAAACAAGAGGCTTACTAGGTTTGAGCTTGAGATATTTCTCGTTCCTCTTCCGTCAGTCCAGGACTTTCGTGATGAGTTTCTACGAAGTCTTGGTCTTGCTAAATGACGGTATCCCCAATCGCTGCAGCTATCCTTAGCAACGAGAGCACCGCGACAATACGCATGGAGATAGCACGACACGGTGTTCTACACGATTTTGGCGTTGTGCGTTCTACCGGCGAGCAGTTCCCAATTGATTGGCCGCGAGCGCTGTCGCTCGCGAGTGCGTTAACAGCCGAGGACGACGAAGCTGCTCAGGATCTCGCCTTGCGAATAGCGCAAGGCTGTTTGCTCGCCGATGACACACTGAGTCACCATCGGAATGCAGCGGTGATTCTGCTTGAACGGATGGGAAATCTGCCGTCGCTCAGTCTCGCCGTCGATCGCGGAATAATTCCATCGGATTCCTGGACACGGGCACCTACCACGTTGCAGCTAGACGTGGTACGTCGACGCCTAGAGCTGACAATCCCTGTCACCGGTAGCGGCGTGGTGAAGGCCAACCCGTTTCAGCGACGATTCTGGGATGCCGCACAGGAGGCTCGTTGGGTTAGTGTCTCTGCACCGACGTCAGCCGGCAAATCGTATATTGTGCGTCGATGGTTCGAGGAATGCATGGCCGATCGGGAGCGGTTTACGGGGATCTATGTTGTACCAACTCGTGCGCTTATAGAAGAAGTGAGCGGTGATCTTAGCGAGCAGTTTGTGGCAATGGATGTGGGGATCTACTCAGTCCCATGGGATGCTGAAATTGAAGCGCGAAGACGTAAGATCCTCGTGCTCACTCAGGAGCGGCTCCATCTACTGCAACAGAGATTGCCCGCAGAAGGTGCCGACCTGCTATTCGTGGATGAAGCGCAGAAGTTTGGTGATGGAGCACGGGGTGTCTTGCTCCAACAAACCATTGAGGAAGGTGTCCGTCGGAACCCTGCAAGCCAGGTCATTTTTGCGAGCCCGCTGTCTTCCAATCCAGAGCTGCTATTGGAGGGTGCCGGATACAATGCGAATATCGCTACGGTAAGTAGTGACTGGATTACTGTTAATCAGAATTTGATCTGGGTCGATCAGGTTCCGCGTCGTCCGACGCTCTGGAAGCTTCAGCTAGTGCTCGATAGCCAGCCAAGCGACATCGGCGAGTTCGACCTTCCTGCTCGCCCTCAGCCAGATAGCAAACGATTACCACTCGTAGCCGTAGCCCTGGGCAAATCTGGAGGGGGGAATGTAGTTTACGTCAATGGAGCCGCCGATGCCGAGAGGACGGCCCTGCAGATCTATGAGGCGTTGGGATCGGACGCAGACATTTCCTATGAACAAGGTATTGTCGACCTCCGAGAACTCATTCAGAAGACTATCCACCCGCAGTATGCGTTGGCAACTGTAGTGCTGCGTGGCGTCGCATTTCACTATGGCAACATGCCGTTGCCTGTCCGAACCGAGATTGAGCGTCTGTTCCGCAGCGGTACGCTTAACTACTTGGTGTGCACGTCAACTCTACTTGAGGGCGTTAATCTGCCATGCCGTAACCTGTTCGCACGTAACCCTAAGAAAGGCAACGGCACTCCAATGAGTGCGGCGGACTTCTGGAACCTAGCCGGCCGTGCAGGGCGTTGGGGTCAAGAGTTCCAGGGTAACATCGTTTGCGTAGACGCTAACCGCCCTAGGTGCTGGACTGAGCTCCCTACCAGCCGCAAGCGACAACCAATGACACGTGCGACTCAAGAGGCGTTAGCTGACGTCGGGGCCGTGGTCGCTTATATTGATGGTGGGGCGCCGCTCGATGTGGCTAGGGCTAACCCTATGCTGGAAGCTCTCTACAGCTACCTCGCTGCGCGAGTTATATCTGGTGCTGGTCTGTCGAATCTCCCTAAGCTTACTGACGCAGACGCTCAGCGACTCGAATTGGCGATCCGCACCGCGGTGGAGCCGACTGACATTGACGTCGTACTATTGGAACGACACTCGGGAATCAGCCCCGCTGCAATGCAACGGCTCTTAGAGCGGTTCCGAACTTATGACAACCCCGATGATCTTGTTCTTGCGCCACCTGAGAGTAGTGACGCTGTCGATAACTATCAGCTGGCTCTTAATCTTGCGAATCAGGAACTCGGAGCGGCTTTCGGAGAGCATTCACGCCAGATAGCGCTTGCTATATTGATCACCAACTGGATGCGCGGAACATCGCTTGCGAAATTGATCGATGGTCGCATTGGCTACCTTCAGCGCAATAATCGCCCTTACAAGCTGCCAAAAGAGATTCGTGATGTGATGCACGACGTTGAACAGGTTGCCCGATTCCAAGGACCGAAGTATCTCGCCTGCTACACTGACGTGCTTTTCCTACATCTTCGACAACAAGGTCGCGAAGTGACTTCGGATCTTCCTGACATTAGCATGATGCTGGAATTGGGTGTCTCGCGGGTGACGGAAGTATCACTCATGGTGCTCGGGCTTTCACGAACCAGCGCAGTTGCACTGTCCGAATTCATTGTTCCCGACAGTCTCAGCCGAGAAGAAGTTACATCATGGGTGAACGAACATCGCGATGTGCTCAACGAACTGCCAGCGCTGGTTCGGCGCGAGATAGAGATGGTCTTTGATCGGTATTCCTCGTCTTCATAGAACGAGATATAGAAGCCCATAGCCCCTGGCAAGGGGAGAGGACGCCGGCTCACTCCGTCACCAACGATCAACGCGGGTCCCCTCGTCTCTGGTTCGATATAGGCATTATTCCGAGGTGATGACTGTCGCCCATTCTTGCCAACTATGCGGTCCTCATGTAATTCGTTTATGAAGACAACGCGCAGCACATCATCGAATCAGAAAGGGCGCTTCCACTGTCTTCCGTTAAACTCTTAGTCCTGATGAACGAGCGCACACCACAAATGTATGTAATGCTTGCGGTGGGCCGTCTCGTGAGTCATCGAATATTTCTTGCAGCCTTGGTTGCGCGCGGTTAGTCTGATGCGGGGAATCAGGAGGACTAATTATTGTCGCTTCGAGCACGAACTTTAGATTTCGCTTTATCGTAGTCCCCCTGACGAGACGGCTCCCTGAAACACCAGGGAGGTGGTGAGATGAAGGAGATAGCAGAGAAGGTAGGTGGTCTTGACGTGCACCGTGACACCGTCGTCGCATGCACGCGAGTTCGAGAACCAGATGGCATGGTCACCCTTTCCAAGGAGACCTTTGCCACCACACGTAAAGGACTAGGTGACTTAGCCCAGTTCCTCATTGCTGCCGGAGCGTCAACCGTGGTGATGGAGGCAACAGGTGTGTACTGGAAGCCGGTGTACTACGCACTGGAGGGACTCTTTGACAAGCTCTGGCTCTCATAACGCACAGCACGTTAAGAATGTACCTGGCAGAAAGACGGACCTCGCAGATGCCGAATGGCTCGCAGACGTTGCCGCCCATGGCATGGTACGGCCAAGCTTTGTACCTCCACCTGAGATTCGTGAACTTCGTGAGTTGACCCGATATCGCAAGACCCAAGTGGACGCTAGGGCAAGAGAGATCCAACGCCTAGAGAAGGTTCTGGAAAGACGCTGGCATCAAGCTCACCTCGGTAGCCTCTGGGGTGTGGAGTGCCTCATCGAGACAGATTATTGAGGCACTCATCGCGGGTGAAAGGGATCCCATAGTCTTGGCCCAGATGGCCAAGTCCAGGATGCGAGCCAAGATCCCTCAACTCGAGGAGGCACTCTATGGACACTTCGGAGCCCACCATGCCTTCGTCGCCAGACAGATCATTGACCACATCGATTATCTGGATGCTGCGATCGGGGCACTCACCGAGGAGATCTGTGAGCGTCTCGCACCCTTTTGAGTCCGCCGTCGCTCTGGTATCATCCATTCCGGGTATCTCTACCATCACAGCTCAGGTGATCATCGCTGAGACCGGGGGTGACATGTCGAGGTTTCCAACCGCCCAACATCTGTGTGCGTGGGCTGGACTAGCCCCTGCTAGTTATGAGTCAGCTGGTAAGCGAAAGCCAGCAGGTACCAGACATGGATCTACGTCGTTAAAGCGTGCGATGATAGAGGCTGCTCGGGCGGCGGCTCGTACAAAAGGAACCTACTCATCTGCCCAGTATGCGCGAATCGCCAGACGGCGAGGGCCCAACAAGGCAGCCGTTGCGGTAGCCAACTCCATGTTAAACGTCGTCTGGCATCTCCTTACCAATGGAGAACTCTACCAAGATCTAGGGGCTGATTACTTTGAGACCCACAATGATCCCGAAGCTCAGGTAAAGCGACTTAGCAAACGGATCGAAGCTCTCGGGTTCGAGGTCACCATAACCGGGAGGGTCGCCTAGACCGAACGATTCACAAGACCTATACCACTCTCGCATCGTGGGATGCTTAGGTCTTGTCGTCCCTGTTTCTCCTGGTAGGAGGCATTACACTTTAGAGCCTGGCCCTAACCATCTGAGTCCTTGAAGGGAGATCCACTCCAGTCAACTACCCTCGGAACGATCAACGACCCACCGATTCCTAGTGAACCCTGATTCCAGATTACCACATTATTTTCGAAGATCCGTATAAGCCTCCTCAGGCCATCACGAGGCTGAGCAGCGAATCGTAGCTGTCGACGACATCATACTTCACGCCGGCGCGTTCGGCTCGTTCGCTGAGCGAGGCGAAGAACTTGCGGGCGCACTCGATCTTGGCTTTCTCGATGCCCTTGAGCTGAAGCGTGGACATCGAGCCCTTGGTCTCAGCGACAAAGTAGACGTGTTTAACCTTTCCCTCCACGAAGGCGATAGCCCAGTCCGGATGGTAGTCGCCGACCGGAGTGGGGATGAAGAACCCTCGTGGCAGCCTGGAATACACGACTACCTCGTCGCTGACGTCAAGCATCTCGACGAAGGATCGTTCGATATTCGAGTCCGTGACGACGTACTCGTATACACTCTTCTTGAGCTTGCCGCCGGCTTTTGTCAGATCCTGAGCGGTTTGGTTCTCCGTAAAGATTGAGGCGTCGTAGCGATCGTCGAGTGGATCATACGCCAGGTGTTCGACGATGACAGTGGCCTTCTGCTCATTGACTAGGCGGGAGGTCTCGGTGATGAACTGCTCGGGGTTCCGCTTAAACTTGGCGAATGTGTCCGGGTTGATGCCAGTCAGGATCGCGGCGCAGGTTCGACGGGTGAGCTGTGTCTTCTCGGCAATCTCGCCGAGAAGGTCGTACTCGACCGTTGACCCTGCGCTGAGTGACGACTCCTCGATCTTGGTCGTGGTGACCTCGAAGGCTTCACCGGCTTCAAGGTCTTTGACCTCAATAGCAGTGAGCTGGACTCCCTTCTGGACGACATACTGCATGACAGCGACGTTTAGTGATTCGTCGAGCGTGTCGATGCACTTCGCGATTAGTTCCGCAGAGTCGAACTCAACTTGGTAGACCGTGCGGTGGTTGATTCGCTCCCACAGCTCCTGGAATTCTTTCTTGGCGAAGTTCGTCTCGTTGAGCGGAATGCGTTTGGGCTTGCGGCCGTCAGTGACTGACGGAAGCGCGACGTTCAGTGAGTCGACAAGGTCTACCACTTGATAGAAGAATGGCTGCAATTCCGGTAGCATCTCCGGGATTTCGGATAGGGCTCCGCGATTAATCCATGTATCGGTGAGATGGTCGTCGTAATCGGTGAAGTCATTTTTCATGAGCCAGAACTTGAGCTTCTTAGCGTCATCGAGCGTGATGGTGTGTGGTGTACCAGACTGGTCGTAGACGACTTTTCCGACGAAGAACTCGGTCGTTGCCTTACGCGGGCTGGCGCTCAGAGACTCCACGATCTCTTTCTGCAACGCTGTTACAAAGGAGGTGTAGGACTCGTCGGTCACCACGGTCAGTTCGTTGATGTCATGAACCGTCACCGGGTTGTCCATCCGTTCGCCGTGCTGGTCGACAGACAGTCTCAGACCGCGGCCGATCTCTTGTCGTCGAGTGGTCGTGTTGTCGCTCTTCTTGAGCATCCCCATCACAAAGACGTTAGGATTATCCCAGCCCTCGCGAAGGGCGGAGTGCGACCAGATGAAACGCACTGGCTCTTCGAACGAGAGCAGCCTCTCTTTGTCTTTCAGGATTAGGTCGTAGGCATCCACGTCATCGGACTGGCCTGCGGTCTCCCCGGTCTTCTTGATAGCGCCATCGATGCTGCGGCCAGTCTTCTTGTCGATGGAGAAGTATCCCTGATGAGTCTTGGTTACAGGGATCGACTCCAAGTACTCCCGGTAGCGCCTCGAGTCGTCTAGGTTAAGATGATAGAGGAAGTCAGTGAGGAGCGATTCGTACTCCTCCTCGAAGACACGAGCGTACTCACCGAGGGTGTCCTCTCGGCTGTAGTCGCGGTACTTTGCGACCTCGTCTATGAAGAACAAAGAGAGCACCTTGATGCCCTGGGCGTACAGTTCGCGTTCCTTTTCGAGGTGAGCTCGGATCACCTCTCGAATCTGGATGCGACGCTTCACGTCGTCAGTGACGTCCTGTGTCACCTGACCTGCGGTGATGATATCTCCATTGCTGAGTTCAATGATGTCCCGATTAGCGTCGACGTCCACCACGACGAGGTTCTTGTATGCCTCGATCTCGCCGGACAGGTCGTGCAGTCGGGAGCCCTTCTTGACTCGAATCGTCTTGCGCGTAATAGGCCCGCCCCTAGTCTGAAACTCCAGCTCGATCCGCGCCTTCGGGAACTCGGTGCCTTTGCCGACTTCGAGCCCGTCGACATATAGATAGGCGCTGCTGCCGGAGAGCCCCTTAACGGTGATACCGCGCACGGCGATTTTTTTTACAAGCTTCTGATTGTAGGCGTCGAGCGCGTCGAGTCGATACACCTTCGTACGCTCGATCTTGTGGGTAGCCGAATAGCGAAGTGCGAACAGTGCGTTGAACTGGCTCAGCGCTTGGAGCGACTTCGACGGCCTTTTGTCATCGCCCTCGATCTTTTGTGGCTCATCGATTATTAGGATGGGGTGGTTTGCCGCGATGACGTCGATGGGTCTGCGCGACTGGAAGTCATCGAGCACCTCGTAGATTCTGCGGGCATCCTTCCCGGTGGCGTTAAAGGCTTGAATGTTGATGATCATCACCTGCACAAGGGAGCCGGATGAGAACCGTTCCACTTCGGGCAGGCTCGAGGAGTTGTAGACGAATGTGCGGGGCTTAGTTCCGTAGAGTTGCTGGAAGTGGTCTGCGGTGATGTCGAAGGACTTCTTCACGCCCTCGCGGATCGCGATGCTCGGCACGACCACGATGTATTTTGACCAGCCGTACCGCTTGTGCAGCTCCATGATCGTCTTCGTGTATACGTAGGTCTTCCCTGTGCCGGTTTCCATTTCGATGTCAAGGTTGAGCGGAGCGGCCGGCGAACTGTCGAGACCCCGCGATAACGGCAAGCCGCGCCTACGTTGGACCTCCTGCACATTCTCTAGAAGTGACGTCGGCGTCAATGCAATTTCACTGTTGCGAAGGCCGGCGTCCTCTGGCAGGGTTGATGCAGCAACCCGACCTCGGTCGATGCGGTATCTGACCCCGTCTGCGAATGGCTGACCAGCGAACACATCGACCACCGCATCGACGGCTTCCGTCTGGTACTGTTGAACCTTGAACTGGAGCTTCATCGACTCAGATCACCCTTACTTCCGTCTCAGGAGACAATTCCCGTAAGATCTGCTCCGTGTTGATGCGGGCCGCATCGTTGGCGAAGCCGGAGTCCCTAAATACAACGCGCAGCGGATTACGCTTGGCGATCGCTCGTACGATGTCATCGGACACTTCGTCCACGAAGCATGCGATCAACGCATATTCACCGACCGTCAGCAGCTCGTGACTAGCGACTCTCTCATGCTCAATTGGCAGCGACAACTCAAGCCCCCAGTCAAGCATCACCTGGAATACAAGGTCGTCAGCACTACGGCCAGGCTTGATGCTGTCGACATGATAAGGTAGTTCGGACTGGGCGGTCAAATCCGGTGATGTATGCACTTCAGCCATGTTCGTCATGTCAACGCGAAACGACCGGAAACCGGTATCGAGAAGATCGCCGAGCCGTCGTCCCGAGTCGGCTCGAATCTGAGCGCCAGCGCGCCTTATACGCTCTCTGGATAGCTCTGCGATCGTTTCGAATCCGGCGCGACGAGCCTCGGAACTGGGTGGTGTGACTTCGGGAGCTTGGACTGCGATGAACTGTCGTTGACCGCCGTCCTCGGCATTGAGTTGCATGATAGCGTGCGCTGCCGATCCTGATCCGGCAAAGAAATCCAGAGTAATGAAGCCTTGTTCCGTGTCGCCATTCACGACGAACGACGCGAAGTACTTGATGAGAGCGACGGGCTTTGGGAAATCAAATACCTTCGTGTCAAACAGTGTCTCCAGGTCTCGCGTCCCGGCCTGATTGTAGGGGCCAATCAGCACTGATACGGGCTTGCCGAGACGCTCGACACCCGACTCGTCGCGAAGATACTGCTTTACACGAACACTTGTCTTGCCATTCGCCTCCGAGAACACGATCTCGTTATTCTCGCGCGCCTGTTCGACCCGCTCCCTAGACCAAACCCACTGTTTGTCTGGCCAGACCTCACGCTTTTCCCACTCAATCGGATATACGAGATTCGGCCGGGGATCTTTGCTGCGTGTTGCCAGTGGCTGTGTGATGAATCCTCCGCGCCGGGCGAACTTCTCATCTTGTAGCTTGTAGCTGGCACGCTGATCTTCATCGAGAGGCGCTGCGAGGCTCTCGATGGGAGTTCGTGAATACACAAGCACATACTCGTGAACGTTAGCAATGCCGCGCGAGAGCGCACCTCCACCATACTTGTTCTTCCATGCGAACTGTTCAACGAAGTTGTCGTGGCCGAATATCTCGTCGCACATGAGCTTGAGGGCTGAAGCTTCACCTTCGTCTATCGAGATGAAGATTAAGCCACCGGGCGTTAGTAGATTGCGCGCTAACTTCAGCCGCGGGTGCATCATCGACAGCCAGTCGGAGTGGAACCTCCCACTGGTCCCTGTGTTTGCAACTAGGCGCTCACCAGCGTCAGATTTTTGACCCGAGCGCTTTAAATACTCTTCGTTCGACTCCGAGAAGTCATCACGGTAGATGAAGTCGTTGCCCGTGTTGTAGGGCGGGTCGATGTAAATAAGCTTGATCTTGCCGAGATACGACTCCTGAAGTAGCTTGAGTGCATCAAGGTTGTCGCCCTCTATGAAGATATTCTTCGTCGTGTCGAAGTCGACCGATTCCTCGCGTACCGGTCGCAGTGTCTTGGCGATGGGTGCGTTGGCAGCGAAAGCAGAAGTGCGCTTGCCGGGCCAGTCGAGCTGGTAACGCTCGTGTGGTCCTTCGACGATGTGGTCCGAGAGTTCCTGGCGGAGCAGGTCGAAGTCGACGGCACGCCTGAGGTTGCCTTCCGAGTCGAGGGTTTCGGTGATGACCTGAGGGAATAGCTCGGCAATCTGGTCGATGTTGCGCTTGGTCAAGTCAGGGGAGTGCATCTTTAGCTTCTCCACGCGGCGTCCTCTGTCATGCCGTCCTCGTTTCTAGTTAGGCCAGCCAACGCGGCCTGCTTGATCCGCAGTTGGATGCGCAATTCCACCTTGTAGTTGAACTGTGCCTCAGCCCGCACACGCTTCTCAAGCATCGGGATCTCGCGTGCGAGTCTGCGGATGCGGCCCACCCTGTTGATGGTATCCCACAGTTCTTCTCCAGTCCACATCTGATAGGGTAGTAGACGGCCTAGGATTTGGCTGTACAGGCTATCCAAGTCCAATGTGACCGGCAGCGGTGCCCGTGGTTGTTCTGACCCGATCCATGCGGTGCGGAAGTAGTCGCTGCCCTTGGTTTTGACACCGCTGTGTTTGTAGGCCGCAGTCATCGCCTGCTCAGTCGCGGGGCCGTTATTGCGCCGCAGCTCGAAGATGACCTGGCTCGGGATTGCCCTGTCGATGGAGGCCAGAATGGAGTTGTCCAGATCGGGGCCCTTCAGGTCGATAAGAAATACCTGAATCTCTGTGACGGTCTGGCCGGGTGCAAAGTGCAGCGAATCCTCGCTGAGATTGTACGCCCAACGAACTCGTTGGACCTCGTCGACGAACCGTTGCTTGAGGGCGAGACTGGCACTCGTCTCGGCATACAGTCGCTCCTTCGGGATCAGACGGTCGACCTTCGCCACCTCTGGCCACTGGATCAGCTCAGCCATCGATTGCCTTTGGCTCAACGATGGCGAGGAAGGCAATCAACTCGAAGTCGTCGAGCCCCTGGAAGCCCTGCTGCAACGCTGTTGTCCTTGTTCCAGAAAATAGGCTGTCGATGTCGCGCTGCTCAGTGACATCGATCACTGAACGGATGGCCTCGTTGAGCAAGCGAGAGTATGTACTCATATCTGCGCCGTCGCTCGTGAGATCGTTGAAGACCTGGAAAGCGGCGTGAACTGGCTCGTCTGCTCCCTGGCAGCTCGCCCGGATTAGGTCCAGGAGCTGCTTTACTTCGGTGTGAGCTGTGATAACGTTACCGTCATCATCGAGGTAGATCAGGTAATTTGGGTGCAACCGGTTGTGGCGGTTAATCGTCGTACGCTTCTCTAGGCTGCGCAACGCGAAGATGACGCCTGGTCGAAGGCCCCGTGCGGGGTTCGCAGGAACCACCGCGTGGAGCCCTCTTGGGGCCGAGGTGAGGTCGCCGTAGTCTTGCATGTACTTGAGCAGGTCCATACGAAAGTCATTGAGTCCTAGGTCGGTAATGGAGACACCAGCGCGGACGTCCTCAAGATCTATGACTTCATCTTGGAGGCGGCGGAGCTGCTCCTTACGGAACTTGGTGTCGTTGCTCTCTTGGGTAAGCGGGTTGTCGTCGGCGGTGGCGGCTAGGTCAGCGATGACCATACGGTTTTCGACACGCTCTTTGAGGTTGATATACTCGTCGAGGCTAATATCGGGCCAGAAGTTGACCATCTGGATCACAGAGTTCTTCGAGCCGATGCGGTCAACGCGTCCGAAGCGCTGGATGATCCGCACCGGGTTCCAGTGAATGTCGTAGTTGATGACGTAGTCACAGTCCTGAAGGTTTTGCCCTTCGGAGATGCAGTCTGTGCCAATCAAGATGTCGATCTCACCCGACTCTTCTGGGAAGACAACTGCCTTGTTCTTCGACCCAGGGGAGAAGAACGTCAGAAGCTTCTGGAAGTTAAAACCATCCCCGAGAGTTGTCTTCGGGTGGGTAGAGCCCGTAACTAGGCCTATTTCTAGCAAGTTATTGGCGCAGACGGTCTGTTCCAAGTTCGAGTAAAGGTAGCGAGCGGTGTCGGCGAACGCCGAGAACAGCAGTACTTTCTTGTTCCCGGCGTTGAGCGGGTTCTCGGTCTTGTAGACGACGACCTTCTTGAGCCGCTGTAGCTTCAGGTCGTGCTCCGGCGTGATGAGGTCCATCTTCTCCATGAGCTCACCGATAATCTCGTGGTCGTGAAACAGGTGGTTACGCCACGATGTTGTGTCCATATCGTCGAGGTCGATCTGGTATTTCTTGCCGACCGACGGCGCTACGGGGACATCGAAGTCATCGTCATCGGCCTCGATGTCGCCGAAGACCGCCCCGATATCTGCGGTCCTAAGGTTCTGTTGATCAAGAGCCCCCAAGGCGAGGTTGATCGCGGCATCGACCTTGCGCAACGTCATCCGGAAGGCTTCGACGGAGCTCTCAAGGCGTTTGAGCAAATTTATGGTCATGATTGTCTTGAGGCCCTGCTCGCGGCCGGACATTCCAAGGTTACCACGTGCCGTACCAGCTTGGATGGCGTACATGTCTACGTACTTCTGCATCTTGCTGGGGAAGACGTAGGACAGCGGTGTGTAGACGGCGAGGGTGAGCTCCTGGAGCTGATCGAAGATCTCATTGAACTTCGGAACCTGCGGAAGATCGGTGAGCGGTTCACGGATCGATTCGGGCGGGAGCCGGCTCGGGAATGCCCCAATGTCGGTAGTGTCATAGAACGATTGAATGTGCTTGCGGGAACGGGCGATAGTGACCGCGTCAAGCAGCTCGAAGAAATCGAAATCGAGAGTCCGCAAGATCGCGTCAGTGGTGCGCTCCTCGATAGGCAGCTCGGACCATTTCCTAAAGGCGACCTGCGCCTCACGGAAGACCTGTTCTACCGACTTTTGGATGTCGAGCTTGGCCGATAGGTTCGTTGAGTCGCCCTCGTAGGCGAGCGCGAGCTGGTTCTTCAGGTCGAGGAACCTGTTATTGACAGGCGTAGCTGACAGCATGAGGACTTTGGTCCTCACGCCGCTCTGGATAACCTTACGCATGAGCCGCTGGTATCGGCTCTCCTTCTCTTCGGCGTAGTCGGCGTTGCGGAAGTTGTGAGACTCGTCAATGACCACCAAGTTGAAATTGCCCCAGCTCACCTTGCTGAGGTCGAGCTGACCGGAATATCCACGGTCACGGGATAGGTCCGTGTGGGCGAGGACGTGGTAGCTGAAACGGTCGGCCGAGAACGGGTTAGTGACGTACGGGCTGTTGTAAGTTGTCCAGTTCTCCTCGAGCTTTTTCGGGGTAAGCACCAGAACCGACTTGTTGCGGCTCTCGTAGTACTTGATGACCGCTAACGCGGTGAACGTCTTTCCAAGGCCAACACTGTCGGCTAGGATACAGCCGTTGTAGGTTTCCAGTTTGTTGATGATTCCCACTGCGGCGTCGCGCTGGAAGTTGTAGAGGTTCTTCCAAATCTCCGAGTCGCGCCATCCCGTGAGGTCGTCGGGGAGCACATCATCGCTGACATCTTCGAGGAACTCCGAGAACAGGCTGTACAGGATCAGAAAGTAGATCCATTCAGGGCTGTTTTCGGCGTAAACGCTCGCGATGTGCTCGTAGACGGTCCGTGTGACGTCCTCGATCTGCTGGGAGCTAGACCAGATCTTGTCGAACATCTGGAGGTAGGCTGACACCTGTGGAACCTCATCGATCTTCTGCACAAAGTTGGAGAGGGCATCACCTCTCTGGTAACCAAGGTCGGCTGATGTGAAGCCTGCGAGGGGTGCGTACGCCACACTACCATCAACGATGGCAAACTGTTGCATCGGTGCACCAGTGCTATTGGACTTAAATGTAACCTTTCGTTTGATCCAGTCAGCGCATTCCCTGGCAATTGCGCGCTGGGTTAACCTATTGCGGAGCCGGATTTCGAACTCCGAACCGTAAAGGCTGGACTCCCGCTTTGTCTGAGGAATGTAGAACTCTCGTCGCTCCTTCTTGCCCCGATCAGTCGCCTGACCGGCAACGAACGTTGGTGCGGTGAAGATGAACTCTAGCTCCTTGATGTCCTCGAGTTCCTTGCGGAGCGCCTCGAAAGCAAAGATGGAAAAGGTCGATGCGGCAATACGGAGCTTGGAACCGCGAGTTAGTGTAACCTTGAGGTCGTCTCCCAGCCGCTTGTTGAGGTTGTCGATAAGTTCCATTACTGGCTCAGCTTTACGCGGATGAAGGACTTTTCGGTTTGAAAGGCGTTCGTTGTGATCACCACTGGCCGACTTGAGTAGCCATGAACCCCCCAGATTCTGTCAAAACCACGTACAGTGCGTCGTGTCGCGCGACCCAGGTAGGGACCCTTCCCACATAGATCGAGTTCATGCGCGACTGCGTCAGCAGAGGTATACCGCTCATTCACACTCCCTACAATAGCTCCGTACGAGGTCATCCTTTGCCTGCCGTTCCGATCTCGTCCTGCCGCTCGCTATTGCAACTCGACCTTCAGCCTGTGGTAACCCTCCCATTGATTCAATGATTTCACCAACTCGCACTAGTGGTCTTGGTGAGTTGATCGCGGCTGCTCCTGACCATATACCCTTGCAGGGTTTAGGTATATGAAACCCTTTGAGTGCAATTCAGAGCTCCCCCTAGTCTGCGCCGACCCTGGCCTTGTCTGGCTTCACCGTCTAATGTCATTGTGTCGGAGCACGAGTTGGTGGAGCTGAAGCCACCCAGATGAAGTTAAGACTGCGAACCTCTACTTCAACTTGCCAAACGAGGTCGTGGCCGGTGCAATATTATTGAGCTGCGTGAACCGGAACCCAGCCCGTAAGCGATGTAGCTTTGGTCATCCCGTGCAGTCACCAGAGCTGTCAACATGGTATGAATCCTTGCTATCAAGTCGCTGCGACCGCAGAGCGAGTGATCCCGGAGCGACAACAAGACAGCGTTCGACCTCGCCTCTGGCCATCAACTCCTTGATGAGCAGACCCGACATAATGGTCTTGCCAGCCCCTGGATCATCGGCCAAGAGAAAGCGCAACGGTTGGCGCGGAATCATCTCCTCATAGACGGCGGTGATCTGGTGGGGCAAGGGCTCGATAATGGAGGCATGGACCGCGAGAAACGGATCAAAGAGATGGGCGAGATGAATGCGTTGAGCTTCAGCAACCAACCGATACCGAGCTCCATCACCGCTGAACTCAAAGGCTCGACCGCCAGAAACAATGACGAGTGCTCCTTCGTCGCTCCGATATAGCAACCGATTCTCAACCGATCCTTCGCTGCGCTTATAGACCAACTCGACACAGTCACTCCCGTGCCAGGTGGCATCGACCACCGTTGCGATCTGCTGACGGATGACTCCCTCAACTTGGGCACCGGGTTTGAGATCTTCGAGACGAGCCATTGGGTGAGAGCTTAACAGAGGTGAGGGGAGGGAGGAGAAACCTGGAGATGGCGTTGTTGTCTCCCTGATGTTCCTTGTCCTTTGTTCCTTTCTTTTCTCCTTGTCTCCCTTTGTCCCTTTCCTTGTCCTTTGTTTCCCCTTTCCTCTGTTGGTTCTCTCTGTCTTTGTGCGGTTGTCTGTCTGTGTGGTGGTTTTCGTCTGCTATTGTGGTGAATGGACATATGCACCCCATGGGTGCGGAAAGGACCCCGATGGCCGGAAGAGGAGCAGCGATGAGTCGAAGCCAGGCTCGTGCGGTCCTTGACTGGATCTCTCGGGTCGATGCGGTTGAGGCGAACGAGCTCGCCTTGGCTGGCGGAGTTGCGCTCGGCATGGGCCTTGATCGAGCCTCGATTCCTGGGACCTGGTTAGGTGCCGGTGCCACCAGGATGGGACTGAGCGCCGAGTGTAACTTGATCGACGCGCGTCGTCTTTTCATCCACGGCGTTGGACCGGAGAACCAACCTGTGCTTTCACCCAGCGTTGACAAGTCGTTCTACTCGATGGTCTTTGATGTCGATAAGACCGTTTCGATGTTGCTCGCTCATCCCGACGAACGCGTGCGTCAGGCATTGACTGAGTCGATGGATCTTGCGATCGCCAAGGCCTTCACGCTTCTTGAGGAGCAGGCTCGCATTCGGCGAGGCAAAGGTGGGGTTCGCTCCGAGCGTCCCATGGGGCTCACGGGCTTGCGCTTCCTTCATCAGGCTTCTTCGGCAGGGGACCCCCATGCTCACCTCCATCTCATGATGCTGGCCACCGCCCAAGGAGCCGATGGCAAATGGATAACCCTCGATGGTCGTCAGCTCTTTGCCCAAGGGATTCGAATGGCGACCCAGGAGTTCCAGAATCAACTCCGGATCGAGCTCGCGCGGAGGCTTGACTTTGACGCGCTTGAGCCAGCCTTCACCAAGGTCGGCTCTACCTATATGTTGAGCTTTCGAGCCCTCGCCCCGGCGTCTAGTGCGTTGAGTTCAGCCTCACGATCCATGGTCCAGGCCTGGAAGGAGATCAGCGGGCGCGGTGTCATCCAGGGACTCTCCTCACGCCAACATCAGATCGCCTGGGCCAGACATCGTAAAGGGAAGAAGGAACTCGCCGAACGCCTTGAACATGAACTCGATGAGGCGCTCGCAGAGGGGGGAGAGCGAGCTAACAAACTGCGGGCACTCTGGCGTACAAAGATGGGGAGTGAGGCCGATGTCCTTCGAAGGCTTCGCGTTCGAGATACGTTACTTGCGCCGAGCGAAGCGACTCTGAAAGTTTCTAGTGCGGTCCTCCAGCGTGAGCTCGCTCGATGGTACACCTTCAACTTGGCCGACCTCGCCAACCAGCTTCGACTTGGGGACCCAACGATGAGTGGAGAGGAAGGTTTGCGGGCGGCTGCAAGGAAGGTCCTTGATGACCCGTACCTGGTGGCCTCAGAGGATCTCAAGGAGGTCTATCGATCTTGGCTCTCGATGAGTGAACGCGACGAGCCCGTCGATACCGCCACCCTTATTCGCATCTATGGGATTGCAAAGCACGATCGCATCACCACAACCGATGCCATCGCACGGGAGAACGCGATGAGAAACCGTGCCACTGAGGCGACCAAGATCCAGCGTGTCGCGCTAAAGCCAGCGCTCCCCCAAACTGAGACCTTCGAGCAAGCCAAGGTGATCGGGATGATGGCTAAAGGTTGTGCCCTGAGTGTCATCAGTGGGGTCGCGGGCTCGGGCAAGACCTTTGTCCTACGGCCAGTAACGGAGGCCGCCAAGCGAGCCAACCTCAACGTGACGGTTGTGGCTCGTAATGCAAACTTGGCCAGAGACTTAGGCGATGAACTCGGAGCTCACCAGTATTCGCTTGCTGGACTAAAGCGAGCACTCGAGAACCAGCGCTTTGATCTTGACACCCCTCAGATAATCATCGTTGATGAGGCTGGACTCATCGATCATAGGGATTGGAAGATGCTCCTCACGCTTGCCCGCGATTACCCGGTCCAGATCGTTGCCGTCGGTGACCGTCGTCAGGCCCAGCCAATCGACCAACGGGCTACCTTTGCGGTTATTACGAGCGCACTTGAAGCGATGGGTGCCGTTGGCAAACTTGAAACTACGTTTCGCAACAAAGCCTGGGTGGCGGAGGCGACGGCACTGCGAAAAGGCGACCGAGAAGGAGTCATGGAAAAGGCGAAGGTCGAGGGCCGAATCATTGGCGCTGCGAGCGAAGAGATTCTTCAATGGGGTGCCAAGATCTACCAAGAGCACCGGGCACAAGGTGAGGATCTCGTCGTGCTCGCACGTGACAATGAAACCGCTGCCGATCTCGCGAGCGCGATTCAAGAGTCACTCGGCATTGAGGGGACCCACGAGATTTCCAAAGAACAACGCTGTGGTATCGGCGATCAAGTCCGCACCAGGTTAAATGTTCGAGCGTTAGGAATCACCAACGGGGATAGGTTTAGGGTTGCTGGCTTCACCCGAGAGGGCATCAGGCTCGAACGTCACCCGGGAGATGTCCCCATCGTGGTGTCCTATGACTATGCCCGTGACTGGGTCGAACTTGCCTATGCGTCAACGATTGATTCCGTGCAGGGCCAGACTCGCGATCGTGTCGTGGTACTCGTTGACGAAGGACTTGGCAACACCCAACTCTACTCTGGGGCTACGAGAGGCAAGCAGGCACCGATCTATCTCGTCAAGACTGAGGGCACTGATCCCGAGGAGGTGCTAGCCCAAGCGCTCACCCATGACGATCTTGTCCCTACGTTGCAAGAGATGTTGGCACCAAGGGACTTGGTACAAGATCGGCAAGCTGCCCCACGCGACATCCGGCCCGAGCCACCGGCAATGAACCCCCAGGTGCTGCGACGAGATCAGCAACAAGACCGCTCCACGGCCCAGAGCAAGCCTCAGCCTGATAGGCCCCGGCCCAGCGTCGAGCAACACCAACCAACTTTTGCACGGGCTCAAGCGTCTGGACCGACATTGCCGCCAAAACCTGAAAGAAGCGCTATCGCGCCCTCAGGAGGCGTACCCGGGCCCAACCCGTCCCCAGCGAACCCAGAGCCACCCAGAGGACCTTCGGAGCCGACACCGGCTACAACTGCTGTACAAGGAGAAGGCAACGATCGGCCGCCGATCCATCTAAAGATCCCTGAGTCACCTGCTCGCGTCTTGGAAGGTCGCGTCCCTGTCCCAGACACAGACGCCCAGTTGGCCACCCCATCATCATCTCCTCGACCAGCTCAAAGCACCTCGAGCCCGACTGGGACTCATTCGGGTTCACTTGGGGTCAACCAAGACTGTTCCGGGTTGCCAACGCCGACACACACGAGCCCTCCTGAACCTTCTCGTGCCGCTGGTGGCAATCGATCCGAGCCTCGCCCTGTGAACACTCCTTCCGATGATGCGCCGACGCAACAAGCCTTTGAGCCCAGCCCACCACAGTGGCTCTCCGTTGATCCTGCTGGTGATCGCACATCCCATTCGCCCGACTCTGAGCGAAGAAGTCTCGAGGAAATTCTGCCCGATTATGAGAAGTCTACGATCGATGAACACCCGATTATGGAGCCTCATGAATCGTCATCAGTTAGCACTGCTAATCATCTGACACCAAAGCCCCCAAAGATTCGATCGGCTCTCGATTCATGGATCAATCTTGATGACTTTTCCGCGCTCAACTGCACGCAAGCGGCTGTCGAAGAGAGAATACATGGACTCTCAATCACCCAATTACACAGCCAATCAAGCGCAGAAATCTCCCCATCTCCAAGAGCTTCTGGAAAGGGAGAAGCAGATCACGATACTCGTGGATCACTATCTCAACTCGCTTCAGGCGATCGAGAGGCTAGACGGGTACATACAGACCCAAGTGTTACCGGAGTCACCAAAGGATCAGCAAGCGATGAAGCAACTCGCACTCGTGAGACAACAGACTTCTGGCGTGTTGAACAAGATCAGAAACGAGATATTGCAGTTGATGACAGCTCTGGAATCGGACTCGCAAGCGATGGAGATGCCTTGGAGGGCGTGGTTCTCGAAAACGATCCAACAGGATCGTATCCAGGCGATCATGTACACGATATCGATGGTTGGGTTCCAGAAGAGTCGCGAGAAGAGGACGTCGCCCAAGAAGTCCCCAAACCAGGAGGCTTCGGCTTCGGGTTTTAGGATGCCATCGAGTTGTCGTGAGCTTACCCGGTTTGAGTTCGGCGAACTCTTTGTCTGGGTAGAGAAGGTCCTTGTAGGCGATTACGGAGTCTATTTACCGGCGTATTGGTTTAAGTACACTGGCGTCGCCAATGAATGCCTCACGCTTTGCCTTGAGTATCTCGCACTTACGACCAACAATCAGACGCTGGCCAATTGGCTGACCCACGTCGATAGTTTCGTCAGGAGACTCGGAGGATCGTGGCCGAAGGATACCAGTGACTACGACATACCTCAGACGGGGTCGTTTCACGCATGGAGGATCATGGGTGTTTCTCAGCAAAGGAGAATCAACCGTGATGAGTTTGTCGACTGGCTTGACTCGCGACCGCGCCCCATTCGGCTAAACCTGCCAAACCTCAATCACCTTCTTGCCCAACTCGCTGCAGAGTAGACACCAGCTCATGGCCGACCAGAGAATGATTTCAAAAATTTGAAGCCGAGACGCCTTGGTACTATAGCAGAGCAGTAGCAAAGTGAGCCTCGGAGTGTTAGCGCACTCCGAGGCTCGTGGAAGAACCTGTATAGGAGGTTACAACCATGGTCCATCGTATCGAGCATGGCAGTGTCAGCGACCATTACGAGGTCTCGGTTGTCAACGGAAAGATCATAGAAGCACGGATCCGCCAAGGAAGGAGTCTCTTTGTGCAGTTGGTCCTGCCCTCGATCGCTTACCATCTTGGGGATGGTTTGCTCTTCGATGTCGAGGACAGGCATGAGGAGACTCTACAGATGCTGGATCGAGCCGCAAAGATTGACTACTACTTCCGCCCTGACGGTCTCGGAGCAGCCTTTGGCATCAGTGCTCGGGTAACCCAACAGGGCTACCGAACTCTGACGGTTTCGGCCCATCAGTTGGCGGCGTTGAAGAACATCTTTGGTCTCCAGGGTGCAGCGAGGCCGGCTGTGTTCGTCCATGGAGCCATGGATCGTGAAGGTCAGCTACTTGCTACCGCCATCGTCGGGGTGACAAGCTTTCTCGACTGGATCAGCACTCACCCCGGGAAATCTCACATCAATCATAGCAATGATCAGATGTTTTTCTCGTGGGAGTTTGATGACCTCGTTGGTGACGCCGGTTGCCCTGGTGCCCTCGTTGTGCCCGGTCGGCAGTTTTCCTGGGGGCAAAGGAGCAGCGCTACGTTCGCCAGGAGCCCCCAACTGGTCTCACTGTAATCGTAGATGAGTCCAGGACTCCACGAATTCGACGTTGAGTTGGTGTTAATCACGCGAGCGGTGAGTTCACGGAGGAGACCTGGTGATTCCGCTCGGTTGGGTTCGCAAAGGAGAGCGGTAGTCGACGAGATCAAATCCCGTTTTGGGGTGACAAGTCGAATTTTAGTTCCCGGTGTACTCTCGAGCAATCGGGTCCTACCTGTGAAGTGTGGTTGTAACCTTCGCTACGGCGTACTTGAGAATGGGTTCTCAGTCTCAAGCCGGGTGAGACGCAGGCTAAATGGGGGCTAGCGTCTCGAAGAGTTTGTCCTGGGATTGGCGATAGTTAAGATTTAGTATTTATCCAAGTATTCGTCAATCGCTTGCTGGCTAATGACGATCCGTCCGTCACCACCATTGGTTCGAGTCACGCGTATTCTGCCAGCGGCAATCTCGCGACGAACAGTTGAGGGTGATAGATTCAGCTTTTGTGCGACCTGTTCCACAGTAAAGGCTTCTATGCGGATCCCATCCCCTGTGTTCTCCACCGACTCCTGTTCCTTCACTCGAGACTGAGGCTCCTCCTTTTGCTCAAATAGAGGCAGTACTGTCTGCCCTTGTCTTGGCCCTGACTCATCTTGAGTGGACCTTAGGCCGCTTGAGCTACACCCGTCACACAATCTCCTTTGATTGGGTTGGCGGTTCTCGCTGTAGATCTTATTCCTCCGGGCCATGTTCGCTCCTTTGTCTCTTATGTCCGGGTTTTACCGCAGACGATTGCATTCACAATGGTCAGCATCTAGCCCCGCTCTTGTCCTATATCCCTCAGCTTCGTCAGCTTTTTTCAAAACCGAAGAAGAAATTTGCAGTTTCTCTCCATAATTCCTACAGAGTGGCAAAATTCTGCCGAATAAAACTTACGTTAACGCAAATCAGAAGAGCGCGTACGTTGCCACTGAGCTGGGGTTTTCTCAAGAGAAGTTGGTGCGGGTCTCCGAACAGGAAATTTTTGGCAGTTGGGGAATGTCGTCCCGACTTCAGCGCTAGTCGCCGGCTGTTCTTCCTCTTTGAGAAGACACATCGAGTATCCTCCCCATGATGTTCGCAGCCTCTCGGTCCTTGGCCTCAACCACGTGGGCATAGATCCTCATGGTGATCCCGGGATCGGCATGGCCAAGTCTCCCAGCCACGGTTCGCAAGTCAACACCGGCGCTGATGAGCTGGGTGGCCGAAAAGTGACGAAGCTCATGGAGGTGATAGGGAAGATTGAGGGTCTTAGCGACGGCTGCGAAGACATGACTTGGCCAGTCGGGGTGGAGGCTTTTTGCCCCAGTTGGATCTGACGCAAAGATATAGGGATCCTCTACGCGAGTGAAGTGACCTTGGCTAGCATGCTCCTCCTGGTCACCGATCTCGGCTTGAAGGATCTCGAGGGAGGTCTCATCGAGGGAGACGTATCTCGTCTGTCCGGTCTTGGTCGACTTGACGAAAGCCTGGCCCTTGGTGGCGATCACCGATCTCGTGATGCGAAGGCGGTTGGTTGCCGTGTCTAGGTCACTGACTCGTAGACCTAGGATCTCTCCTCGCCTCGCACCGGTGAGGGCGGCCAGGGTAAAGAACCGTGCCAGGTTGGCTCCGTAGTCCATCGTCGTTCGATCAATTAAGGCAGCGACGTCTTCGGGACTCATGGAACGGGGATCGCGTTTGGGAAGTGATGGAGGAGAGGCTGCGAGGGCGACGTTGGTAGCAACCATCTGCCACTTCACGGCTTGGGAGAGCGCAGCCCTAATGGTGGCATGGGCTTTACGGATTCCGTGGGGACTTACTCCCTTAGTCTCTAGAGCTCGATAGAGCCCATCGAGATCCCGCGCCGTGAGGGCGGCCACCTTACGAGCACCGAGGGATGGGAGTAGATAGATCCGGAGAGCATCTTCGTAGTACTCGATCGACTTTGGGGAGAGGGTTCTACGTTTTTGGTCCAACCACTCTGTGGTAAGATCGGCAACTGTTTGCTTGGTGTTGCGCTCGATCCCGGACTCGACTTCGTTTATGAGTTGACGGAGAGCTCGATCGGCTTCTCGTTTGCCACCGTGGACGACCTTTGAAACTTGTCGGCGTTTGCCGGTGGCTGGATCGGGGCCCGCATCCACGCGCAAGCGGTACGTTCCAGGCTTTACTTCGGTGACAGATCCCTTGGCCATGAACAATTGTGACATTTGCGTGACACGAGTGCAAATCGGCTCTCAGCTCACTTAGGTAAAACCGCTTTTGAACTGGTTGTTTGTGGCGCGCTCGGAGAGATTCGAACTCCCAACCTTCTGATCCGTAGTCAGATGCTCTATCCGTTGAGCTACGAGCGCTAGCAGGAAACATACTAGTTTACCGGGCACCAGGGCGGGCCGGTGTTTCACCGGCATCCGAATCCATCTGGAGCACGATCCTGCGTAGTTGGGCAAGTTGTTGGCAATATCGCGGGAGGGGTGCCAATCAATGCGTGAACAGCTGTTCTTTGGTGCAAGGAGGGGTGACCGGGCGGCCAGCACGTACCATGGATACGTGTCAGAAGAGATCTCCCTGCCAGTCTTCGAAGTTCAGACGACGACGGACGAGGCGTCAGTCAGCCTTATGCTCCGCGATCAGCTTGTCGCGTCGAACCTTACTCCGTGCGTTAAAATTCTGGCAGGTTCCCAGTCAAAGTACTACTGGAACGGAGGTTGGCAGAACGCTGATGAGTACGTCATCACTGCCCTCACCTTGGAGACTCACCTAGATCGACTTGCATCGATCATTAAGTCTGCACATAACTATGTCAACCCTGAGATCATTGCCCGCCCTATTGTGGTGTTGTCAAAGGAGTATGCAGACTGGTTTCGGGATGTCCTTGTCGAGCTACAGGGGGGTCGGTCGTGAGTCTCGATGAGGAGAGGATGCGTCGGTGTCTAGCGCTCGCCAGGAGTGCTGATCAAGGTGATGAGGTTCCGGTGGGCGCGATCGTTGTCATTGGGAGCGAGGTCGTCGCAGAGGCCCATAATGAGACGGTCGCTCAACAGAGTTCCTTGGCGCACGCTGAGCTTCTTGCCCTCCAAAGAGCTCAGCTAGAGATAGGAGATCGTTACCTGTCAGACGCTGAGGTATACGTAACGTTGGAACCGTGCGCCATGTGTGCTGGTGCTCTTGTGCTCGCTCGAGTTCGCCGACTCATTTTCGCCGCCCGCGATCCCAAGGCAGGTGCGTGTGGGTCACTCTACAACCTTTGTGTCGATCCGCGTCTCAATCATGAGATCGAGGTAGTGTCAGACATTCTTGCTGAAGATGCCGGCGCCGTGCTGCAAAGCTTCTTTCAACGGCGTAGATCGAGCTGATTTCCCGTAAACTGGTCTCGGCTCGGAGGGATGCGAGAGTGGCCGAATCGGGCGGTCTCGAAAACCGCTGTACCCGCAAGGGTACCGTGGGTTCAAATCCCACTCCCTCCGCCATCCTCTTGCAGGGTTGGATGTTGATGAGGTGTGTGCTGCCCGTGTCCACTACGCTTGGTGAGCCAACGGTTGATCCCCATCGCGTTGGCATGGACGCCGCTTAAGGTCAAGAGGCGGTCGCGAGCCATAGGATCAAGATCTTTCAGATCTGGGACAAACGCCTCTTCAAGTGCTGCTTCGATCTCGCGTCCGTCATGCATCGCTTCTTCTGCCACCCTGCACCAGTCGCGAAGAAGATCCTTACCTTCGTCGAGGATGTCGACTGCATTGGCAAATCGACCGTAGTGGGCGAAGGCGAGGTGTGATGGGGTGCGGGACTTCATTGCGTCCAAACTCCGAGTTGCGAGCTCGAGGTCAAAATCAGGAGGTGGAGTCGCGGGCCATAGGATTCCCACCTCTGGCAACTTCACTCCAACCGCATCCCCGCAGAACATCGTTCCTGTCGGCTCATGCCAAAGGGATAGGTGGTGTTTGGCATGGCCAGGTGTCAAGAGCGCCTCAAGATGCAATCCCTTGGTGATCTGAATGGTGTCACCCTCCTCCACGGCGATGATCCGGTCGGAGGGAGTCGGATCTAGTCGGCCGTAGAGCGAATCGAGGAGAGGTCCGTAGACCCTCGATGCTGAGTCGATCAAGCGTGTTGGGTCAGCGAGGTGCCGGGCTCCATTCGGGTGAACGTAGACCTTCGCATTTGGGAATGCTCGCGCGATGTCGCCGACGCCTCCTGCGTGGTCGAGATGAATGTGGGTTAGCACGACAGCAGCAAGGTCCGAGGGGCTAATGCCAAGGTTGTTGAGTTCCGCGATGAGGAGTGGAGCACTGCTCTGTGAGCCCGTTTCGATCAAGACAGGACTTTCACCGGTAACGAGATAGCCAGCGGTGATGTGTTCCCAGCCACCGAGTTGGGTATCGATCTCAACGATGTTGTCCGCGATAAGTTCAGCCATACCAGAGCAGCCTAGCTCCATCTAGAAAAGCCTGTTTAGGGCACACAACCCTCTGTGGAGACCCGATGTTGTGGCTCGGTGAGCGCCTCATGGACCTCCTTGGCCACCGCCGGTGCGGCGAGCGCAAAACCAACGTAGTTATTGGTAGTAGACCGGGAAAACACCACGCCGAGCACTTGACCGGCAGAATTGACTAACGGTCCACCGGAGTTACCGGGTCGGACGATCGCGTCGATCTCATAGACCAGGCGTGTCGTCAGGCCTTTGTTGTAGATGTCGCGCCCAGTGGCGTCAAAGCCTGCCATGATTCCGGCGGACCCATAGGTCAGTGGACCACCCTCGGGATAGCCCAGTACAACCGCTTGGGTGCCACGTGGTTGGACTTGGGTATCAAAGTGCAAGACCGGAGCCTGTAGCCCGGGGACCTTCAACACCGCCAAATCGAGATGCGGGTTATACCAGATAACAGTTGCGGCGAGTTGTGAACCGTTCTGGATCACATAGGTACTCGGTTCACCCGCTACAACGTGTGCGTTAGTCGCTACATACCCAGGCGCAACCACAAAGGCGGAACCCTCCTGGATCTCCGAACAGGCGAGGCCCTCGACCTTGAGCACCGAGGCCGAGACCTTTGCCTCGATCGCTTTGACCTCAGCGGAGTTTGGTAGCGGCACCGGACCAGCTAGCGCAGGTGGAATCGAAGCAAAGACGGGGGGGAAACCAGCCGTGGAAAAGAGTGAGTCAACCTGGGCGAACACGCTTGGAGCGGGAGGGAGAATTTTATCGAGAGCCTGAACAATTCTTGAGCCAGAGACTTCCGATGAGAGTGCTTGGAAGGGTGCATTGAGGGCGAGTGCGGCGACGATCCATACGATCAATAAGGTCGCCGCGATGGAGACGATGACGCCTGCGCCGCCGTCAATCTTTCCAAGATGAAAACGGTCCAGTTTTCTACTGATCCTACTGCCGAGACTCCTACCCAGCGCCGAGGTGATCGATGCGAGCCCAAAGAGAATCACGAGGGAGATGAACGTGCGTATGATGCCGGCTGGAAGTGGTGCAGCCGCGTAGGGCGCGAGCACCGCACCAGCGAGAAGCCCAACCCAAAATCCGATGTAGGAGCCGAGTTGGATGGTTGCGCCTACCTTCAGCCCTCGAGCAGCGGAGAACGCAACGAGAGCGAGGATGACCAGATCCACGAGGTTGAAGCCGAAGATGGCACCTAAGAACGGGGTTGACACTTACCGCTTTACCTCGACACAGAACTGCACAAGGTATCAGTGTAGGTTCTCAACTCCCCAAAACAACTGAAAAGATCTCCGACGTTGGGCCTCGCTACTGGGTCTGGTGCATGCGGACCCGTCTCTGGGCGGCGAGGATGCGCCCATGATCGAGGGGGTTACGCGATCTTTCAGCAGAGGAAAATCTTGGGGGTGGCCCGACAGTCATCGTGCTCTATGCTGAAGTGACTACGGGTCAATGGGGTCCCTTCTGCCGTACAACACGAGAGAGGACCGCCAGGTGTTACCGACCCCAATGCCACCGCTGTACCCCCGAGGTCTAGAGCACGACGCCTGTGGGATTGCGTTTCTTGCCGATCTCCATGGGAAGGGTTCACACAAGCTCATCCAGATGGGACTTGACGCGCTGGTCAACCTCGAGCATCGTGGTGCAATGGGTTCTGACCCTGATACCGGGGATGGCGCAGGCATCCTCATCCAGAACCCTGATGGGTTTTGGAGACGTGATCGGCAGCTACCGCCACCGGGTGCCTATGTTACTGGTCTCCTGTTCCTTGATGGCGACAGAGCGGAACTGCTTGCGCAGCTGCAACAACTCCTTGACCAGTCAAGTTGGCGGATTATCGATCGTCGCGAAGTACCCCGTAACAGTCAGATCCTCGGTGCTGGCTCACGATCCTGTGAACCCGACATGGTGCAGTTGTTCTTGGAGGATCGTCAAGGAGCGACGGGGGTGCACCTTGAACGTAAGGCTTGGCTCTTGCGTCGCAAGATTGAGCAATCGCTACCGGAGCTGTACTTCCCGTCGCTGTCAGGTCGCACCTTTATCTACAAGGGGATGCTATCCGCCCCTCAGGTGCAGCAGTACTTTCTTGATCTCCAGGATGCACAGCTTTCAACGGGCATTGTGCTGGTGCACTCTCGTTTCTCGACCAACACGTTCCCATCGTGGCGACTTGCACAACCCTTCCGTATGATCGCACATAACGGCGAGATCAACACCATCGATGGCAATCGCAACTGGATGCGAGCTCGTGAATCACAGTTATCCTCAGAGTTAGTTGAAGGTGATATCGCTGACGCCTTTCCGCTTGTCGATGTCTCTGAGTCCGATTCGGCCTCATTGGACGGCGTCTTCGAGATGCTCGCCCTCCACGGTCGCTCCCTCCCACACGCCATCATGATGATGATCCCTGAGGCCTGGGAGGCCAATACCTCGATGGATACCAGGGTCCGTGACTTCTACCGGTTCCATGCTTCGCTGATGGAGCCTTGGGATGGGCCAGCAGCAGTGGTCTTCACCGACGGAGAAATGGTAGGTGGGGTGCTCGATCGCAACGGCCTTCGTCCAGCGCGCTACTGGATCACTGATGAAGGAATCGTCGTGCTCGCTTCAGAGGTTGGAGTGATCGATATCCCATCCTCGTCGGTGGTCGCGCGTGGAAGGTTGGAACCAGGCAGGATCTTCCTGGTCGACACCGGTAAAGGGACAATACTTGACGACGCTGAGGTCAAGGAGTCACTCGCAACGATGCGACCATGGGGTGACTGGCTACGCGAGCATCAAGTCTCGTTGAGTTCGCTGCCGCCGCGGTATATGTTGGTTCCCCAGCACGGGTCGGTTGTGCAACGCCAGCAGCTGTTTGGCTATACCGAGGAAGAGTTGCGGCTCATTGTTTTGCCGATGGCTACCCAGGCTCAGGAGCCCATCGGTTCGATGGGATCGGATACACCCCTGGCAGCTCGCTCGCGCCTCCCCAGGCCCTTCTTTGACTTCTTCTATCAACGTTTTGCCCAGGTAACCAATCCCCCGCTTGATGCAATTCGGGAGGAGTTGGTCACTTCGTACGAAGGGGTGATCGGGCCCGAGAAGAATCTTCTTGAACCTGGTCCGAACTCGGTGCGCCAGATACATCTTCCTCACCCAGTGATCGATAACGATGAACTCGCCAAGCTCATCTACATCAATGACGATGGTGAATACCCGGATCTGAATGCAAAAGTCATCGATATCCTCTACCCCGTCGCAGAAGGTGCAAAGGGACTCCAAAAAGCACTTGCTGCCATCCGGGTGGCAGCGGAGGAGGCGATCCGCGACGGGTTCGCGGTGGTGATTCTTTCGGATCGCCATGCCGACTGGGAACACGCTCCGATCCCGTCGCTCTTGGCAGTATCGGCGATTCATCACCATCTTGTGCGCACCAAGCTTCGGACTCAGGCTGGGTTGGTGATCGAGTGCGGCGATGCGCGAGAAGTCCACCACTTTGCGTCCCTTATTAGCTTTGGTGCTGCGGCGGTCAATCCCTATCTCGCGTTCGACTCTATTGTCGATCTCATCCGTGAGGGCGTGTTGCCCGATATCGCTCCGCGGGTGGCGGTCCGTAACTACGTGAAGGCGGCCACCAAGGGGATTATCAAGATTATGTCGAAGATGGGAATCTCGACGATCGGCTCCTACACCGGTGCGCAGATCTTTGAGATCTATGGCCTCAGTCAAGAAGTTGTCGACGAATACTTTCCCGGGGCTCGTTCACCCATGGGGGGAGCTGGTCTCGTGGAGATCGCCGATGTGGTAGCGGCCCATCACCATCGGGCCTACACCCAACACCCTGAAGAGTTCGCCCATCAGAATCTTGCAACGGGGGGCCAGTATCAGTGGCGTCGCGATGGTGAGTACCACCTCTTTAACCCGGAAACAGTCTTTTTGCTCCAACACTCGACGCGCAAACGGCAACAAGATGTGTTCCGACGGTATACCTCACTGGTAGATGACCTTGGTCGGCGTGCGAATACCCTCCGAGGGCTTTTGGAACTTCGATCGGATAGTGTTCAACCGATCCCCGTTGAGGAGGTTGAGTCGGTCAAGTCCATTATCAGTCGGTTCTCTACGGGGGCTATGTCCTATGGGTCGATCTCGCAGGAGGCTCATGAGACGCTGGCGATCGCCATGAATCGCCTAGGGGGACGCTCCAACACCGGCGAGGGTGGAGAGGATCCCGAGCGATCACAACCAGGACCCGACGGTACTGACCGGCGTTCCAGGATTCGTCAAATCGCTTCGGGCCGTTTCGGGGTCTCGATTGAGTACCTGAGCGCGGCGGATGATATCCAGATCAAGATGGCCCAGGGGGCAAAGCCAGGCGAGGGCGGACAACTGCCGGGCGAGAAGGTCTACCCTTGGATCGCCAAGACGAGAAACTCCACCCCTGGAGTTGGTCTGATATCTCCACCTCCCCACCATGACATCTATTCGATAGAAGATCTTGCGCAACTCATCTATGACCTGAAGTCAGCCAACCCTAGGGCGCGTGTGCATGTCAAGCTTGTTTCAGAGGTCGGAGTGGGAACGGTCGCTGCTGGCGTGGTCAAGGCCCACGCTGACGTTGTCCTCATCTCAGGCGGAGATGGTGGCACGGGCGCCGCACCGCTGAACTCCCTCAAACACGCGGGAGGGCCATGGGAGCTGGGGTTGGCTGAGACGGTGCAGACGCTTGTCGTTAATGGGCTTCGCGACCGAGTAGTCGTACAAGTTGATGGACAACTCAAGACTGGTCGCGATGTCATCGTCGCCGCACTCCTTGGGGCTGAGGAGTATGGGTTTGCGACGGCTCCTCTCGTGGTATCCGGTTGCATCATGATGCGCGCCTGTCATCTCGACACCTGTCCCGTGGGCATCGCGACGCAGAACCCTGAGCTGCGAAGCAAGTTCACTGGAAAGCCCGAGTTTGTTGAGACATTTTTTGAGTACATTGCCGAAGAGGTTCGCGCCTATCTTGCCCAACTCGGACTGCACTCACTCGATGAGGCGATTGGCCGTGCGGACCTCCTACAACCACGTGATTCCTCGGCGGCTCAACGTTTAGGACTCGACCGGCTGACCTACCGCAACGAGGGAGCACCGCGCCGATTTCGTCCTGGATCCCAGGAAAATATTCTGGAAAACAGCATGAACGCTGCGATCGTTGAGGCGGTCGAACCTCGGTTGAACAGGTCAGGAGCCATTCGATTACAGTACGAGATCCACAACACTGACCGTGCCGTAGGCGCGACCCTGGGCGATCTCGTCACGCGACGGTATGGTTCCGACTATCTGCCACCTGATACCGTCTCGTTGGTCTTTGATGGTTCAGCGGGACAGAGCTTTGGGGCCTTTGTCCCTCCTGGTGTGACCATGGAGCTTCGTGGTGACGCGAATGATTATGTGGGGAAGGGTCTCTCGGGAGGGCGTCTCGTCATTGCTCCTCCGATGTCCGTTGGTGTGGTGGCGGAGAAGGCGGTTGTCATCGGCAATGTTGCCCTGTATGGGGCGACCAAAGGAGAACTTTTTGTCCACGGTCGGGCGGGAGAACGTTTTGCAGTTCGCAACTCAGGTGCGAGTGCGGTTGTCGAGGGTGTCGGAGACCATGGATGTGAGTACATGACAGGGGGTGTGGTAGTGATTATCGGCAGTATTGGACGCAATTTCGCGGCCGGCATGTCCGGTGGTTTGGCCTTCCTCTGGGACCCTACGGGAAAGGCTGCCGCCAGAGTGAATCAGGAGATGGTTGACCTCGATCCAATTGATGAGGAACAACAGTCGTTGTTGAAGGATCTACTCGAACGACATGCTCGCTTGACGGGGTCTGCGAAGGCGTCCTCAATCTTGGCGGCACAAGGTGGTTGGTCACGCAGTTTCGTCTGTGTCTACCCAAAGGATCTCAAACGGGTCGTTCTCCAGGATCGAGCTCACCGTCGCCAAGGTGCCCGTTACGCGATTACGACACTCGATCGGGGGTACTGATGGCGGCTGACCCAAGAGGCTTTCTCAAATTCACCCGTCGCAATCCAGTGCGTCGTCCGGTAGCGCTTCGCCTGAGGGATTGGAACGAGGTCTACGCCGAGGATGACGTCGCTGAACAGATCGTGCAAGCCCAGCGGTGTATGGACTGTGGGATCCCATTCTGCCACCGAGGATGCCCCTTAGGGAACTTGATTCCTGAATGGAATGAACTGGTTGGCAAAGACCGATGGGCAAGTGCTGCTGAACGTTTGCATGCGACAAATAACTTCCCAGAGTTCACTGGACGTCTCTGCCCCGCTCCCTGCGAGACGGCCTGCGTTCTTGCCTTGAATCGAGACGCGGTCACCATTGAATATATCGAGAAGTCGATTAGCGAGATGGCGTTTGCTCACGGTTGGGTTGAACCGATTCGGTCGGCATACCCTACGGGTTACAAGGTAGCGATCGTTGGATCAGGACCCGCTGGATTGGCCGCAGCGCAGCAGCTCGTTCGTGCGGGACACGCAGTGACAGTCTTTGAACGCGCTGATCGGATCGGTGGGCTTCTGCGCTATGGGATACCGGAGTTCAAGATGGAGAAGGCGATCCTTGATCGTCGGCTGGCGCAGTTGACGGCGGAAGGTATTGCATTCTCCCCGAACACTACGGTCGGTCACGATCTCTCATTTGCGCAGTTGCGAGACGAGTTTGATGCCGTCGTTCTCGCGCTAGGGGCCACTCGCCCACGTCTCATTGAGGTACCAGGTAGTGAAGGGGTCGGTATTCTCCCTGCTATGGATTATCTGCCTCATGCGAATCGTGCAGTGCATGATCGTTCCTATGAACCTCCAGCCGTGGCGACAGACAAGCGGGTGGTAATTCTCGGGGGAGGTGATACCGGGGCCGACTGCCTGGGCACTGCACTACGGCAGGGAGCGAAAGAAGTTGTCCAGCTGGAGATCATGCCAAGACCCTCAGATAGCCGTCCAGAGACCGCGCCTTGGCCGACGTACCCGCCGCTCTTTCGGATCTCCTCTGCCCACGAAGAGGGTGGAGATCGCGTCTTTGCTCGAGAGACGGTTCGATTCGAACTCAACGCTTCGGATCAGGTGACGGCTCTCATCACTGCCGAAGTGGCAATGAGCGAAGACGGCAAACTTCAGCGAGTAGCTAATTCCGAGCGCCGTATTGAGGCGGACCTCGTACTGTTGGCGATGGGCTTTCTTGGACCAGACCTATCGATGTTTGATCCCGAACAACGGCCGGCTCTTTCGGAACGGGGAACCATCCAAGTCGATGACTGCTTTGCTACCTCTCTAGAGGGAGTCTTCGCTGCTGGAGATGCTCGTCGTGGACAATCACTGATTGTCTGGGCCATTGCTGAGGGGCGATCGGTGGCGTACCACGTCGATGCCTACCTGATGGGTAACAGTGACCTCGGTTGCCCGATCGCGCCGGATACGGCGGCATTGACTATCATGTAGGAGATGCGCTCGTAGCTCAACGGATAGAGCACCTGACTTCGGATCAGGCGGTTGGGAGTTCGAATCTCTCCGAGCGCGCAAGTTCTCCCAGTTCACAGGCAGTAACTGTGGCAAGGTCCAGGCTACGATCCTTCTCAACCCAACACAAAACCCAACATTTGTCACGGGAGGTGTCCATGGCAGGGTCGATTCGCTTGAGAAGGCCTCCCAACGTCTGGGAGCTAAGGATCTTCGTTGGCAGGGATCCCTCGGGTAAGGTCAGACATCGCTATTTCACCTTCGTTGGCCCAAAGCGAGATGCCGAACGTGAACTCGCTCGTCAGTTGCTCCTCTTAGATGAGATTCCAGAACCCGTCTCTGAGGGGCCTTCCAGATCGAAGTGGGGAAAGCGAACAACCTTTAACGATGCGATCGCAGCCTGGAAGGCAAACGGTTGGGATGATCTCTCACCCAAGACCCAACTGAGCTATCAACAACTCTGGGATAGCCACATCTACAATCGCATCGGCGAAAGACCCATTGCTACAACGGGTATCTACGAAGTCGAGCAGTACTTTCGTGAGCTCTCAGATCATGGGCTCGGAGAGTCTGGAATCAGACAGGTCAGGGCAATCCTGTATCGAGCCTGCAAGCTCGCTGGCAAGTGGTCCAATGGCATGATCCCCAACCCCGTCTCTGGAGCTGAACGTCCCAAGGGACATCGTCGTGAGCCAGTTCGTGCCCCGAGTATCGAAGAGGTGCGAGCGATTCTTGCAACGCTTGCCAAGGGAGATGATCTTCGGCTCTATGTCTTTGTCCGCCTAGCGATCGCGACCGGTATGCGACGGGGTGAGATCGCAGCACTCAGACTCAATGACATCAACTTTGTGACTGGGGAGCTCCGAGTCGATGAGGGAGTCGTCATTGGAGCTGGCGGGATCTCGGTCAAGGCTCCAAAGACAAAGGTTTCGGTAAGGAAACTCTCGGTCGATGCCGAAACCCTTGCACTCTTGGCACAACTGCGAGACGAACAGCTCGACCTTGCCACGCGATCGGAATGTGTACTAGGCGAGGATGCTTTCTTGTTCTCATTTGTACCAGGGGGTGAGACTCCACCCTATCCCGATGTGTTCTCGAAGAACTTTGCAAGTTTTAGGGCTCGTCACGAAATCGCTCCCGACATTCACCTGCACTCATTCCGTCACTTTGCTGCCACGGTCTTAGATTCCGTGGTAAGTGAGCGTCAGAAGCAAGCTCGCATGGGTTGGTCCACCACCCATATGGCTCGCCACTACACCGACGCAGTTGGCGAGGAGGACCAACGGGCCGCCGAGAGGATCGGGGAGATTCTGCGGTGAGAGGATCGATCTAGGCGAGGTCACCGTTGATGAGCGTGTCGAAATTCTCTATACAACTATCAAGAGCCCAGGTCCCCTTCGCGCGAGCGTATCGCTCGCGCTCTGGGGCCCTAGGCCTCGTCTTGTCTCCTCACTTCCTTGCCTCTTGGCGCCTGCGAGTTCCTGGTCTCGAAACCTCTCGCGCCCCAGGAGCGACGGTACTCACTCCAATGCCAATCAACTCTCTGTCACTCGTGTCTGGCCGGTCCCGAAATGCAGCCGATCGTTCGCTCCTTGATTCCTTTGCTTGGCCCAGGTGCTTTGGCACCCTACCGTCGAGCCGGGCTGACTCCAAGCCCTGAAATGTACTCATTGTACTCGGGGCTATTCCGCCACCTCGTCTCTCCGGTTGCATCGGGTGCATCACCTGAACCAATCGACGGAGAAACAAGTTGGCTATCGATCATTCGGCACTACTTGACCAACTCACCCGCAGTATTGCAGAAATTGGCGCCTCATCCAAGACCAATGAGGACCAAAGGAGTCGTGGTGCTGGGACAGTGAGAGGTCCGGTCTTGATGGTAACTGACTGAGGCCTGGTCGTTGAGACGCTGGTCGTTGAAGATGGGGTCTTCGG
This sequence comes from Ferrimicrobium sp., assembly GCF_027364955.1. NCBI lineage: Bacteria > Bacillati > Actinomycetota > Acidimicrobiia > Acidimicrobiales > Acidimicrobiaceae > Ferrimicrobium > Ferrimicrobium sp. The sequence goes on along the minus strand of NZ_DAHXOI010000016.1, from coordinate 16,246 downwards.
AGCGAGAGTCGATGGTGTGGTCGAGGAATACACAGTTGGAGGAAGTTGATGGAACCTCAACCACGTTCATGCTCTGGCTTGAGCTCGCGGCAGCGTATTTTGGTATCATCAGCTTGACTGGCAATATTGGCAGGAGGAGTTCATATCAACACTCAGGGTGTGTGGAAAGACACTTGTGGTGGGATTGCAACACATCAATAGATTCCGGTGGCCGAAAACCCGAATTCTAACGTTGTAACGGTCGGCTTGTCGGCTATTGTGAGTGAAAAGCTGGTCGACAAATCGAAGATGTGTGCTTCGAGAGGGGTAGTTCGTTGAGAATAAATGTTGCAATCACCCGAAGGCGTTTTATCACCCGGTTCGGAGTCACGCTTGCTTTGGTGCTCGGTGGCACCGCTTACGGAGCAGCGGAGCTTGCAAATACCCCACAAGTTCTGCTGACGGCCTTGGATAGTCCTACCATCTTTTACGCTTCCGCCACCGCCGCCAACTCGGCAGCTTGTCTAGATTCTTCGCGGTCGAAGCCGTGCTCCCTCCCTACAGCCCTTGGTGACGCTGCCAGTAACACACAGACTGTGATCTATCTCATCACAAATGGGAGCGGTCCTATTCAACTTACTGAGTCTTCTGGCACCTATTCGCCACCAGCCAATTACTTGCCTTCTGGTAACGACTACAACATTAGTCAAAGTGGTTCATCTAGTGCAGAAAGCTTTTCACTAACGTTCCCAAGCAGCTGTACAACCGCCACCTGTAGCGTAACTCTTGAGAACTATGAGAACAACTCCCCTGTTCTCAACGGAGATTTCCAACACGCCACCCTGGTGGCGTCCGGCCCTGGAACTCTCAATCTCAAGGGTGTGACAATTACTGGGGCTAGCGATCCGAGCCAGGGCGGCATAGGAGCAGGAGTCCGAAGCGGGGACAGCACTGATCTCAACATCTCAGCATCAACGATCGCTGGAAACATAGGAAACTACGGTGGAGGAGTCGACCTTGATGGTACAGGTACTGTTGTTGACTCGACCATCGAGGGTAATTATGGCGGCTACGGTGGCGGGATCGCCAGCTATGGAGTTCTTACTGTCTTAGACTCCAACATCTCTGACAACATCGGAGATGATGGTGGGGGAATATACAGCGACGGTGATAGCCTCCAAATCGGAGATGCGACAATGATCTCAGGCAACACTGCATGGTTTGGTGGTGGGATTCAGAGCTACAGCCCGTTCACGTTGACGGACTCGACCGTTTCCGATAACTCCGCGCCGTACACCGAGAACTACGCGATAGGTTTTGGCGGAGGAATCTACGAAGCTAACTCTTCTACGATTTTAGATTCCACCATCTCTGACAATGAGGCCGGTGAATACGGAGGAGGCGTTGATTTTGCAGAAACTAACAACGGAATCCCGCCTACATCCACTGTTCTTGATTCCACGATTTATGGAAATACATCAAGTGAAGTTGGAGGGGGTGTTTTCAATGAACAAGATCTAACCATTGAGAATTCAACAATTTCGAAAAATAGTGCAGAAACAAAGGACTATGGCGGTGGGCTTGCAAATGACGGTGACCTCACCCTTGCTGGTGACCTACTAGCTACTGCAGGCGGCCCTCCCGTTGGGGGAGAGTGCTCAAGTGACACTGGAGCAACACTCAACGACGACGGCTATAACGTGTCTGATGACAGCTCATGCGATCTAACGAATAGCACGAGCTACTCCGCCTCTTCGTCGAGCCAACAGTCCCAGGTCGATTCCCTGGCGGCCTCTTCCCTCAGCAACAACGGTGGGGCAACTCAGACGCTTGTTTTCCCCACCATGACTTCGTCGTCGCTTGGGGAAATCCCGACGAGCGATGAGGTGGCTGGAGCTGAGCTTTGCCCGCAAGCGGATCAACGGGGTTACCTCGCACCAGCTCAATCCGCAAGTTGTTACGCAGGTGCCTATCAAGCAGGTTATCAGTCTCAATTTGTCTTCCCGCAATCGCTCCCAGCGACCACCACCTTGGGCAGCACGTACCCGTTGTCAGCAACAACGAGTTCGGGTTCGCCGGTCACGTTCCTCCCGACGCCATCCTCCTCGGGAGTGTGCACTGTAAGCAACTCGGATGAAGCGACGATGACGGGTACTGGAACTTGTACCATTGAGGCGTACCATCCTGCGTCCTCAACAGGGTCGACCTATGAGGCCGCCGTGGAACCACTTGTTGCATCCGTGACAGCGTCAGCGCCAAATCCTCCATCAGTTTCCCCGAACGGCTCATCTGGGTCGCAGCCGATCACTCCCTCTGTTCAACCCAAAAGTCAGCCCTCCACCTCCCCAACCTCCCAACTTCCCACCCCCTTTGGCCTCATCACCGCCAACGGTGGGATCTTCACCCATGAGGTCTCATCGATCTCCTCAAAGACCGGGAGTGGAGCAAGTGACATCGTTGGAGGAGCTGCGAGTGGTACCAATGGCTATTGGCTCGTCACTAAGTCTGGTACCGTTGAGAGCTTTGGAACCGCTCACTCCTATGGAAGTGTCACCAACCCAGTTGGTAGTGTCATCGGCATGGCTGCGACTCCCGATGACAATGGCTACTGGGTCGTGACCAATGCTGGGGTGATCTATAACTTCGGTGACGCTATGCGCTTTGTCGGTGTCTCGATCTATGGGATCACCGGCCTCACCGGTACCCATCCCTTGAATGCTCCCATCGTAGGCCTTACCCCAACCCCAGATGGCAAGGGTCTTTATCTGGTGGCAGCCGATGGTGGAGTCTTTAACTTCGGCGATGCCAAGTTCCTCGGTAACACCTACACCCTCGGGATCACTGGCCTCACGGGAACTCATCCCTTGAATGCTCCAATCGTTGGCATGACCCTTACCCCAGACGCCAACGGGTATCTCCTCTTTGGAGCAGATGGAGGAGTCTTTAACTTGGGCGATGCCAAGTTCCTCGGTAACACCTACACCCTCGGGATCACCGGTCTCAAAGGCACCCATCCCTTGAATGCCCCAATCGTTGGTGGAACCTATGTTCCAGGGAGCCAAGCGGGTTATTACCTCTTTGGAGCCGATGGCGGAGTCTTTAACTTCGGTACCGCCCCCTTTGAGGGTTCCAATGCCAACACCCACCTTGGAGCTCCGGTTATTGGAGGGATTACGCTGTAGGGATCCAAAGGAGCATCTTCAAGGCTGCCGAGGGTTCAGGTATAACGGTTGTTCCCGGTCTATCCGCTGGGCAGTGGTGGGCGATCCACTTTCATAACGTGGGAAGAGAGGTTCGAGGGAGTGACTTGACTCCGGGCGCACTCATCTGCTCAAGGACCGACAGATGCCGTCGTTGTACACCGTTGTGAAAACGGTGGAGAGTGATACTATCGAGAACGTACGGGTTGGAGTAACGGTCAAGCAATGAGGTCGCCCGAACGTTTCGCCATGTCGGCGATAGATATCACAATGCTTTAGACCCATCTCCAGCGGTGCCCTCAACCCAACTCCAACCCAACTTTTCCTGTCATTCGTTTGCACGTGGGGTCATACTCAGGCATCGCTTCTTGGTTGCGACCCATTTGAACTGCCATAATGAATCCAGCAGATACAGACTACCAACAGATGACAAAGTGGGGACATAACTTCGGATCAGGCAGTTGGGAGTTCGAATCTCTCCGAGCGCGCCACAAACATCGAGCTCAGAGGTGAGTTTACCTCAGGATCTTAAGGGACGATTTGCACTTGTGTCACGATGGGCCATGACCAGAGACTCCATTACCTGGATCAAACCTGAAGGTCGGTGTCTTCGCTTCAAAGTAGGCCCCGATTCAGCGACCGGGAGAATCCGACAAGTGTGTGGTGCCATCCGCGGTTGCCAGCGATACGGTGATCGCACTGCGTCAACCCATTCATGAGGTCCAGCCGAACTCCGACCGTATCCAACCACGTCTCAGCCGATAGACAGGGTGCCTCCGGGGACAGATCTGCCAGGCAGAATAGCCACTTTTTAGGATGTTCCCTAGCTTCGATATCACTCGCCGAGGCTGACTGCGATATCACTGAGCCGCCGCCATAGCCGACGGTCATCTAAGGGGTGGAAGTCAAAGTGTCGGTAGAAATCTATGGCTTTCTCGTTGATGGCATCGACCACCACGGCCCTTGCACCGAACTCTTTTCCACCCCTCACGCAGCGCCGGAGGGCATCGACGAGTAGATACCCGCCAAGGTGGTGACCCTGCTCGCCCCGATCAATCGCGAGACGAGCCAAGAGGACAACGGGTACTGGGTCGGGCATTCCTCGGCGAAGGCGAGAAGGGGCTGTAGAGTGAACCACCGAACTCATCGCCAAGGCGTAATAGCCAACTACGACATCGCCCCTACACAACACGTAGGTTGCTGCCGTACCTGCGGCGAATGCCACCTCGGCCGACCTGCGAAGCCAGCGGTCGAGGTCGGGCATTCCAGAGTCAAAACCATCCACGTTGTGGGAGGTCAAGAGTAGCTCAATTGGCTGCAGAGAGTCAGCCGTCACTGCGAGGGGATCGGACCGGGTTCTGAGGCGTACCGTACGAGGGTGGGCATCGGCTCGGGCTCGGCATCAAGAGCGCCAAGAAACTTCTCGAAGGCATCTGCGTCGATAGCAATACGCCGTTTTCGCTCAAGCACCACGTCTGCACGCTCTGCTCCAGCAGCGAGAAGAAAGCCAGTCAGACTCTCCCCGTTCGCCTCGGCAGCGGCCCGCAGGCGAGCCTCTTGATCGGAATCGACTCTGAGATTGATTCTGCCTTTGTGCCTGTCATCCACTGTGCTCATATCTACAGTGTACTGATAGGGTACATACTCCTTGCCATCAGATGCCTCGAAGTGAGATTTACCACAGTCAACCCAAAGGTGGGGAACGATGAGTCAGAAGAAGGCGTACCGGGGGAGATCCTCGGCGTGCGAATCTCGACCGCAGCACATCCGAAACCAGGTTCACCATCACCCAGTGCTCTAGAACCTCTGAATGGTCCAGACCCCCATGACGAGGAAGTGATAACCTAGGTGACCAATGATGAGATATCGAGGGGCGGCCTCACTGATTCTTAGGACACATGGCCTCCCATCTGGAAGCTCGGCCCGCGTCACTCTGGATATCACGAAATTGTGACTAAGTCTGCTCATTCATGACAACGCATGATGAACAAACCTGTCGCTGAACTGCGGTGATGCTCACACATGACTATGGATAAGAAGTGAATACCCGAGGGGCCTTCCACACAGATGTCCGAGATGGGTGCAGTCTGCACTTCGGGCGAGATCGTCACCTCCTGGCTAGCATTGTTTCTGTCGTTTCATCACAGGCAGCCGTGCCATCATCTCAGCCTTCTAGCTCTCGGCGATTGATTCTTCAAGCCGCGCGCACTGATACTGGGGCCTAGAACACTCCCCTTGGAGCAAGCATCCAGTATAAGCCTGGAGACTCTCTGCTAGTAGCTACAATACGACTATATAAGTAGCTACTTGGAGGAAAGGCATGGAAGTTGGCGTTCGGGAGCTGAAGAACAACCTCAGCCGCTATCTAGCCAAGGTTGGCACTGGTGATGAGGTCATTGTCACTGATCGCGGTCGGGCAATCGCCAGGATTACCCCGATCGGAACGCAGAGGACGCTAGACCGTCTCATAGCAGAGGGAATCGTGACGCCGGCCCCGGTCGTAAAGAAGGATGCCCCTACAAAACGGGTACGTCCGAGACAGGCGGTTAGCCCGCTCATAGCGGATCAGCGTCATTGATTGCCTATTTCGATACTTCCTCTCTGGTGCCGCTTCTCGTGGAAGAAGCAGGCTCTCAACGGGCCAGTTTGTTATGGGACCAGGCCGATCATATCGCCGGAGTTCGTCTTCTTTACGCCGAATGCTGTGCAGCGCTGGCCATGGCGGCCCGGCTCGGACGACTGAGCACGAGAGCGTTACGCATGGCAGTGACTGGTCTTGAAGTGCTCTATCAGCAGATTGACATTGTGGAAGTCTCCGACAGTTTGGTCCGGCGTGCCGGAGTCTTGGCCGAGATCCATTCCCTACGGGGTTACGATGCCATACACTTAGCCGCTGGGGAGACGATCAGCGGACAAGACGTTGTGTTCGTAGCTGGTGACGCGCAGTTGTACGAGGCAGCCAAGAGCCTCGGGTTAGCCGTTGCTAGCACGTAACGTCAAGAACGACTCAAAGCGATATGGCCTTGTTCATTGTTGGTTCCCCTTCAGGCTTTGCGGGGTCCGGGCGGCACATGAATCGCCCCGCGCCCCTCGCGAAAACAGGGGAATGAAAAGAAGTAGGGAGTTACGTCTGGGCTGGAGATCATGGTTGGCGTTCCAAGACCCGGTGCGAGGAGTCTTCCAGTGAGAAGTCTGTTGACCAGTGCGAAACTATGATCACCGACGTTTTCAGCACGTGAGTGCCTGCTGGATTCCAGTGTCAGCGACGCAGTGGCGGTGGAATCGAGCTGTGACGGCCGGAGCTTGCCAAGGCTCAGCCAAGCGACAATAGAATGGATATCCGGATATACTCCTCCCATGAGCAAAATTCTCGTCTCCGTTGACGACAAGTTACTCGCGAGAATCGACAATGCCGCAAGGTCTGCTGGTCTCACTAGGAGTGCCTACCTGTCTCGCTTGGCCGAACGCGATCTGGGTAATCTCGGCCCTGGGGTCAACCGACATGTCCAACGTGCAATCGCTGAGCTTCAGGAGCTGTTCAACACTCAACCTGGTGGGGAGAGCGCTACGCCGACGATCCGAAGCGACCGCGACGCACATTGAGGGACCTCGTTCTTGATGCCTCGGTTGTGATTAAGTGGTTTGTCAGCGAGCAGCGAGGATCCCCGGAGGCTCATAAGCTGCTCAACGACTATCAGGCGGGCCAATTTTCGGTGGTTGTTCCTTCACTCTTCTTCTTGGAAGTGCTGAACGTCGCCGGGAGAGGCTGGCAATGGGACGGCGAGGCAGTTATCCAGCTCGCCGAGGCTCTCGGTAACCTCTCTTTCGAGGTAGCTGAGCCAGCGCTACTGACGGTGGCTCACTGGGTGTCTTTGGGACTTACCGCTTACGACGCGGCCTATGTGGCGCTGGCGGAGGAGCGAGGTCTATTACTCGTGACCGACGATGACAAGATCTTCGAAGTGGCTCCCGCAATAAGTCGTGCACTTGTTCAAAAATGAGGCGCAGCTGGGCGCCGGACTCAATGCTGGCGGAGACCTGTGACACTTAGGGGCGGTGGTAATTGACGCCAAGGAACAATCACTCGAGGGTCAACCCTGGGTGCTTGGCGAGGCGATCTATCGATCCCCGGCCATCACTGCCGGATATTACCTCGATGCAGCGGCCACCGCCGAGGCATTCCGCGGAGGATGGTTCCACTTGAGAGATAGTTGTGTCTATGACGAGCAAGGTCTACGCGTCATGGTCGATCGCTTCAAGGATATCGTGAAGTCTGGCGGTGAAAATGTCTCCACCATCCGTGTCGAAGCAGTTTTGGCCCAGCACCCGGGAGTGATGCGAGCTGCGGTGATCGGAGTCCCCGATGATCGCTGGGGAGAGGCAGTCACCGCAGTGGTGGTTCCGAGCGACCCTGAGGAAGTCAACGAAGCAGAGCTTATTGCGTTTTGCCGCGAGCGGCTTGCGGGATTTGAAACTCCAAAGTCCGTCATCTTTGTCGAGGCGTTGCCAGAGACAGTGGGGGGTAAGGTGCTAAAGTACAAGCTTCGTCAACAGTTTTGTTGAGACGGTTTCCGGCGCGATGGGTCCGGGAGCAGAGTCCTCCCTCTTGACTACCTGATGCTTTGTGAACTCATAGCCCTGCAAATAACAACCGAAGGAATCATGCTCATCCGGTCGGTCGAGCACCAACACTTCTGCTCCGGAAGTATATGCGAGTCGACACAATGTGAAAATCAGAGCCAGTAATGGCTGGAACCTTCTTACAGACGAGGTCTACCGGGTACGGTGGGTCGTCCGTGAAGTAGTATCTCGCGGACGACACTGTGGGCGGGGGCATAGTAATAACCCTGCTCGATGCCACCTGACTGACTGGCTTTGATAGTGCAGATTCCTGCATGTTCAAACAACACTACGCCTTTGGTTGAGATCGAACAGACGTCAGGGCCAGGGTGGGTCTTAAGGAGCAAGAAGGTCACCACCAGAGGAGACGGCGAGCTTGTCACTGGAGTATACGTAGTGCCGACTACTCCCCTCGAAGGTGGGGTGAATGTGATCTCAGGCTGGACATAGCTCGTCTGATAGGCGCCAGCATCACAGGTAGTTGCACCCGAGACCGGAACATAACCACGCTGATCGGCTGGGGGGCAGAGGCCCTTCGAGGTTTCGATGGCACCGATGGCGGGATTATCAGCGGTGGGTTCGATTGCCCCAACGACGCCATTGGTAACAATCGGCGTGAGGTCAATGCCAGCTGTCGTGGAATAGACATCAGTGGGTCTATCTGGATCACACGATTGGTTCCCGGTCACCACATACGCAGCAGAGCCGACGGTTCCAAGGGTGCAGGCCCCAGAAGGGTTGCCAGGGGTCGCGATCAGGTCACCAGTGAGATTGAGGCTTGCGGAATTATTGATCACGCCGCCAGAGCTCAAGCCACCACTCGCAGTGGCGCCAGAAATCGTCGAGTCGTTGATGGTGAGGTTACCGATGTAGCTGTCAATCCCTCCACCAGTGTTTGCGCTGTTTCCAGAGATCGTCGAGTTGTCGATGGTGCCAGTGCCATTGGCTATATAAATCCCGCCGCCGTAGCCTTCGCTGCTATTCCCGGAGATTGTCGAGTCGCTGACCGAGAATTCCCCTATCTGATAGATGCCACCACCCGAAAGGATGGCACTGTTGCGTCCAACCGTCGAGTTGTCGATGGTGAGGGTACCGGCGACATCATAGATCCCCCCACCGGTGTTTGCGCTGTTGCCCGAGATCGTGGAGTCATTGATGGTGACAACACCAGTCAAGCCTTCGATTCCTCCTCCACCGTCACCTGCGCTATTTCCCGATATCGTCGAGTTGTCGATGGTGAGGGTACCACCGTCGGAATAGATTCCTCCGCCGTTTTTGTTCCCACCGTCACCTGCGCTATTTCCCGATATCGTCGAGTCGTCGATAGTAAGGCTACTGTGAAAATCCGCAATGCCCCCGCCGTTGTGGTTCACAGTAGCACCTGAGATTGTTACACCAATCAGGGTAAGGTTGGAGGGATTGGTGCTGGTGCCATCAAGCGTGATACCCGACGCATCGCCGCCATCAATCGTGGGATCCACAACCCCAGGAGCAGCCTCGATGGTGAGGGTCATGGAGCTGGGTATGGTCTGAGCACCATAGGTCCCACTAGTCCCAGGTGTGACGAGTTCGATGGTATCGCCAGAGGCCGCGTTCCTGATCGCAGTGCTTAGAGAACAAGCATCAGTGCTTGTTGAGCAGTTGCCCGTTCCCTGTGCGGCAGCATACAGAGTGCTCCCCGCAGCAAAGGCGCTTTGAGAAACCGTAACAGTCCCAACCATCAGACCAAGGGCTAACCCAAGCCCTCCACCAATACGACCCAAGTACCCAAAGAGCTTTCGCCCTCGTGATCGAGAGGTAGTCATTGTTTTCTTCACTCCCTACCCTCAAGATCATGAGGATCCACCCTGCGACGCGGCAAGGCTTTAGCGTCTACCAGGTTCTACATTACCATGGTAAGGGTCCTCGGCTGAGTCCAATCGATAGCTTTCTTGGCTCTTTGGTGTCAATAAATCACACAATGAGGTTGTAGAACTACCTGGAGTGGCGAAATACCTCCTCTGTCAGAGGATTTTCCTATGCCGTCAACGGTCTTCGGAAGAGCGTCGTGTTCTTGCAGAGTGATCGCTGATGCGGCTTCATCCGTGGCATACTTTGTATGACCAAATCGTTACCGGCTACGCCTATTGATGATTAGCCGTGAAGAACAAACCCTTGCGAACCTGCAAAGATGCTAATTTCTGATCAAGAATGGAGAGGTAGGATTCGAACTCTGGATTCTGTGTCTGGAAGGTGCGCAATGCGCACCTTGGATGGGACCGTTGTCAACGGTCGTCTCTTGGGTCTTTGGTTGTCCACCCTTTCCTCGTAGATAGCCATGTCAAGAGCCTTATTTTCTCATCCTCAGTGATTTATTTCCATGACCGTACACACTGATGTTGAGACCTAGGAGCTAGTAGCGCTCTGTCTCTTGATTGCGAGGATCGTTCGTGCTAGAGGTTATGATATTTTGTCTGAGGGGACGGGTTATGCTGTTTCCTTTCCTTCCTGTTGGTGGTAGAATCTTCCAACAATCGACAGGAAGCAGCTAGGCCGTAGGCAGAAGGGGGAGCTGTTGTCGAGATGAAGAGGCGATCGGAATTGTCTTTGCCACATTCGGTGGTGTTTGCGTTCATTGCAGTGGCGTGTGGTTTGCTAGTTGTTCCACTGGTACAAATGGGCACAGCGGCAAGCGATGCAGCGGTGGCAGTGCTCATCCTTGCTGCACTAGTGTCGCTCGGTTTTGCGGGGTCTCGGCTTCGGTCCTCGCCCGATCACCCTGAGCGATGAGTGAACCGGGCTACTTGTAGCACTGCTCGTGGCGATCGAGGTAGTCGTTGCTGCCGTCAATTGTGGGTGCCAACCAGGTACCCTAAATGGGTTAATCGACGCTGGGAGTGGCGATGGATGCAAGCGGGTGTGTTGGGTGATCTGTTCTTGCCATGTAGTAGATCACTGCCAATGTTTAGCGGCGAGTCAAAAGCATTAGGCAATACGGTCTTTCGGATCTGGTTCGGTGGGGTACCTCTCGATCAACTGGCATGTCGACAGGTCGCTACCAGCTGACGGTTAAGCAGTGTGTCCAAAGATGGAGCAGCTATTGTGAGGTCGCTAGATCGATGTCGGGTCGTCAGCTAGAGGCTCGGTACGCACCACGGCTCGTGGCTTACGCCAGCGAGATCCGTGTCGCAGTTGGTGCAGCGGTAGTATGACGAACCTTGATGATTCCGGACAGCGCGTGGGAAGCGGATGCCTGGTAGTGCGACAGTCGCGTTCCCTACCCATGGCGATCTTTGATTCGGTCTAGGGCTAGTAGTGGGTAGGTTGCCTTGGGCACTTGATGGGATGTCATGGTTAAGACAGTCGGAGCGGTTACGGCGTTGGGTTGGATTCCTCCTCTATGTTGAGGATCCAGGTATCGTTGAGAGGAGTCGATGGCCAAGGGTGTTCTCTGCCGCCAAAGAGCACAACCTGGCCACTCATCTCGTCATAGGTCATCGCTACCGCACGTCTTGGCGAGGGGTCTGACTCTGTTAGCGCTCTCACCCAGTCTTTCCCATCGAAGACCCAGGTGTCCGTCAAATCTACGAGCCTGTCATCGTCGAGATGACCCGTTCCGCCGAAGAGCACGCAGCGGCCAACGATTGGATTATAGGTCAAGGCCGGCTGCGTCCGTGGTGAAGGAGCTGTCGGAGTTCGCACCTCCTCCCATTCCTTCCCATCAAAGACCCAGGTGTCGTTGAGCCAGCGATCATCTACGCCTGGCCGCCGATCACATTGCCCACCAAAGAGCACGACCCCGCTACCCCTGGGATGTGGTGCCATCGTTGCGAAGTTGCGAGCAGGTGGTCGCAACTGTGGAACCCGCTTTTCCCACACGCTGCCATCAAAGACCCAAGTCTCATCGATGAAGGGTTTTAACCCCGGTTCCTTGGGCCAAATTACTCCGATCAGCGTCTTTGGCCCAGCCCTCAATCCGCCAAAGGCCACTACCAAATCAGACCCAGGGTCGGTCGTTAACGCTTGCTGAGCGTAACTGGGATACTGTGAGGGTCGCACCTCCTCCCATTCCTTCCCATCAAAGACCCAGGTGTCGTGGAGATTGCTCATGCTGATGCCTCTACGGGCAGCGCCACCACCTGTAGGTTGTGATCGAATACCGTTCAACAACACCAAGTGAGATCCCCGAGGCGACCAGGCCATGGGGGACGAGTGACGAGGAGAGGGTCGCCTCCTCGGATTGAGTTCTCTCCAGTTCGTTCCGTCAAAGCTCCAGGTGTCATTGAGCCCATGCCCACCAGCGAGACCGCCGAAGAGGATGACGCTCTGACTATTGTGGTCATAGGCGAGCGAAGCCCCAGAACGTGGCGGTGGAGCCGTGGCAGTATTGATGTTGATCCAGCTTGCTCTCATGACAGTATCTCCTTGATCGCTCCTTTTGTTGGGCAGTCATCCTATGCGACTTGAACCAGAGTAGTTGTCGCGATAAGGCGATCCGACGTTGTGTTGTAGATCCATGCTCCCAAAGCATAGGGAGAGCAAGAGACTCTTTATCTGTACTTTGTTTGATCTCAATAATTGCCTTGATGGCAATCGAGTCTCGAGATAGATGTCCGTTTGGGTGGACCGAGTGATGTGAGCTTGAGCCCATGCCTGCCACGTTGTCTGTTTTACCACAGTGTGTTGCTATTGCTGTGGTGGTCTACGAGTGGGATGCTCCGTCTTGGTTTGACTGGGCGCAGCAGACATCTCTTTCGTAATCGGAAGAAACTTTCGATAGAAAATATAGCCGGGCGGTAAGCCGATGAGAAGGTTCATAATGCGATAGACCGTGGTCACCGCCACCGCGAGTGCAAAGGGTACCCCTAGGGCAATCAAGGTGCCTGCCATACCTAACTCGAAAACGCCGGTGCTGATGATGACACCGCCAAAGATGCTGACAATATTGGCGAAGAGATAGGCCATGACCGCGGTGCCAGGGTTCACGGTTTTCCCAAAGGCGAGAAATGCCATGTAAAAGGTCAATATTTCAACGACAATATAGAGAATTGACCATCCGAATGGCTGTAGCATCCGTCGCTTGTTGTTGGTCATCGCGCGATAACCGACGTAGAACTGATCGACGAAGTTGGTTACCTTATCTTCTTTGAGGGATTTGAAGAATCGCTGCAGGAAACGCAGGGTGGCATGCAGCGCTCGTCGCAACAGAGCTTCATGCTGGACCAGGACGACCAGCCCCACCGCCAGCGCGGTGATCCCAAGGGCGGAGATCACGGTGACGTCGAGCAGCGATCGCCCACCCTTGTTGCTCTCGGCGTAGATCAGCAGGAAACCAACGGGCATCATGAGGAGCACCGCGAGAGCGCTAAAGGCATAGCGCATTAGCTGGACGAGTACGCTGACGCCTCTGGGCACCTCGGGTGCGAGTACCTGGGAGAGGTAACCGGCACCCGCGAGACCGGCGGAAGGCAGGAGATAGTTTACGAAGTTGGTAGCCAGGGCCCCTTCGAAGAGACGCGATGTCTTCAGGTCGTACGCAAAAATCCGTAATATAGAGCGGTAGTAGAGACCGTTCAGCCAGTAACTCCCCAGTTGGATGATGACGACAGAAACAAGCACATACCAGCGAAGCGTTGTGAGTAAAGGCACAAAGTTGCTGAGCGAGCTGCGATTCTCCCAGAGGACAAGGGCAAGGCCAATGAGGCCGAGGACCCCAAATATTCGACGGATACGTTTTGGAGAGGCACGTTTCATGACTGGATGGGCAACGCGTGTGTTTTGGCCGCGGTGAAGTAGCGATGCCGCTGGTGGGTGTTGTGGGTTTGCACTATCGATTCGAGGATAAATCGATGCAGCAGTCGAGCCTGGCCCGTTGCCGAGCGCAAGTGATGGTTCTGTGCTGATCCTTGGGTGGACAAGGTGATGAGGATACCTGCGATCGGACCGGTACGCGCGAACCCGGTTGGCGGTACGGAAGGTCGGTGGTTGAGGAGCAACACCCCTGCTAGGTCTATCTTGTCGAACACGGTTGCTCCGTGGAGGTCCATGTCAGCCAAAGGTAAACGAGGTTGACTGACAAGCCGTTCGCCTGGCGTTGTCACCAGGTACGTCTGTCTGACTCCTATTCGTATCGGGAGAGGTAGCCTTTTGCGCCGGAGGGGGTCGCAGGCGGACAACCGTGCAAAAGAACGGCTATTCCCGCAGGAGCGGGAATGTCTACGTTGTCTACGCACGGCCAGAGGCGATGGACTAGCGCCATATTGGGGTAGAGCGCCACAGGTGTGCGGTCTGGTAGAGGCTCGTTTGGAGCAGAGGTGAGCGGCAAGAAGTTTACTGTAGAGGCTCATAGCGCCGGTGAACGCGATCGTTGTCAGCGGCGAGGCACTATCTCCGCTCGGAGCGCACACGGTCATCGATCCTGTTGGCCCACTTCGCCCAATCCACACTGGGGACCGGTCTGTTCTGGCCCAGAACGGCCGTTGGGAGCGCGGGAGACTCGCTCGATCGACAATATCCACTCCTCTAGTACTAGTCTGTCGATCTGTACGAAGCCTGTGTCCGGTGGCGTTTGCCGGTGTCGAAGAAGATCGTGGGAGATTCTTTTGACCAGCTAGCACGGAAGATGGTCAGACGTCGCGTGAGCCAATTCGCGCCGTTAGGTCGGCTCGATATGTCGAGAGGTAGGGTTCGCAAGACTTCCCTCGCATCGGTTCAACGGGCTTGTTGGTCGGTGAGTGGAGGGACCGACTCGTGAGGGATCCCCTGCTGTGACAGGCTGTGATGGCGTTCGATGTTGCTGTTAGTGCGGCGCCCGCAGGTGCCGGTCACCACCGTTGCACATCGAGGAACTGGCTGTTGGCTCAAGGAGCAATAGACAGCCCAATCCATCTGGTGGAACGGAGGAGCCGAGGTTGGGTTGGGAGTTGTTGGGGAAGGGTGGCCTCTGTCAGCCACAGGCTGCACTCGCCGGTCAATTGATGTGACGAAGAGATGATCAGCCATGATAGAAGGTCGATGTGCACCCGCCGTCGACGGCTACGATTGACCCTGTCATGAAGGATGCGTCGTCGGAGGCTAGGAATGCGACGACCCTTGCCACCTCGGTGGTGGTGGCCTGTCGCCCTAACGGCTGTAGCGCGGCACTCGACTCGCGTCTCCGCAACATCTCGTCCGCTTGGTCACTGGGCAAACTGGCGCGTCGTCCACCGAGATCGGTGTCGATATAGCCCGGCAGTACGGCGTTGACCCGAATGCCAAGCGGTCCGTAGTCGACGGCGAGCTGTCTCGTTAGGTTGACGATGGCACCCTTTGTAGCGCAATAAGCGGGTGCAAGTGGTGCGCCAATGATGCCATAGGTGGAGGCAATGTTGATAATCGAGGCGTGCGTCTGTCCCAACAGGTGAGGTATTGCGTACTTGCTCGCAAGGAAGGTGCCGCGCAGGTTCACGCCGATGGTCGTATCCCAATCCTCAACACTAATCTCATGCAGCAGACCGTGTGCGCCACCGATACCCGCGTTGTTGACGAGAATGTCCAGCCGTCCGAAGTCGTTCATGACCATGCTGACCAACTCGGCGCTCTGTTCAGGGCGAGAGATGTCGTATTGATACGGGGTCGCCCGCTGGCCCTGTGCACCGATCGCAGCGGCAACCCGTTCGGCACCGTCATGGATATCACAGATCGCTACTCCAACTCCGAGGGCCGCGAGTGAATGAGCGATCGCCTCGCCAATTCCCCGGCCGCCACCAGTCACTAGTGCCACTCGTCCCTTCATGGTTTGTTGGGTCTCCATTGCCCTTCTCCTATCGATTCAGTTCCTATCGAATCAGTTTTTTCGGTCTTATCATGACCGTAGTTGATCGGTGAGCTCCGGCACGACGCTCCAAGTCCTCCATCGAGTCGGCACGCCACGACGCTATCGGGTCTGGCAACAATGGCCCAATCGTGCCTCTTCGTTGACGACAACGAACTACTTGCTGGTCAGAGGTTTTGCCCGGGACGCAAAGTCGTCAGGAGGAAAGCTTGAATTACCAGAGCCAGTTCACCAAGGCTCCTGCCGTGCGTGATGCGATAGCACACTGTTGGCCAATTGGTGGGTGTGCGGTATTCGGATGGGCAAGGGGTTCCGAGGTGCACGAACAGATCAGAAGTTGTGATACGAGTGCGCCAGTGGTTCCTGCTATTTGGATCACTGCCCCTTTGGAGTTTGCATTAAGGTGAACAGACCTTAATCAGAGATTGGCGTAGACCAACAGCTCCTGCTGCTTGCTCTGTTATCTCGAGCGCGCGGTCATCTCGAGGGCGCGGTGCTCATTGGAAGGAGTCCCAGCCGGAGACACAGATCTTGCAGGCCAGGGCCGTTCATGATGGAGAGGCGAATGGTGCGCACATCCGTTGCATCTGAGTGATAAACACTGAGTCCACTCATATAGATGCACCTTTTACAAGGTTCTTGTCTCGGACTCTAT
>NZ_DAHXOI010000015.1 GCF_027364955.1 Ferrimicrobium sp. | reverse complement strand
CACCTCCAGACAGCTGAACGGCTTCCCGATTCCTGGTCGATTTTGGTCCCAGATTACCGCTTATTTCCGAAGATCCGTGATACCCTGGGCCGACCAGTGCTCAGTGAGCTGGAAGTTCCCTGAAGCAACGTCGCTTGACCAAGCGGACACGGACTGTCCAACAAAGGTCGCATCGATGTGGGCCTTCTGCAGATCAGCTGCCACGATTTCGTCATCGGCGGCATAGTCGCTATACGAAGATGGATCCGTCACCTGGATCGTCACCGTCTTGCCGTTGAGTTGGTAGTAACCATTGGAGCCTATCGTATAGCCAGCCTTTTTTAAGACCGCGTCCGCCGCCTGAACACTGCCATTGTCATTGACCGTGAACTTGGCCAGTGCAGAGGTACTATAGGACTTGAACGTAGGCAACACAAGACCCGAAAGATTGGTCACCGGAGGCTCAAGCCCCGACTCGCCATCGGTGGAGATCGCATTTCGGTCGATCGCATCACTGATAGCTTGACGTACTGGCAGCTGATCCGTCGGCCACGTGTGAAGGTTCGGAATCAACGACACCGTATTCTCAGGATTGAACCATGCCTTGTGATGCGCTGGATCTGGATTGATATAGAGCTTGTTAAGGCCCGTGATGAAGTTGCCGGCCCACTGTGCCTGGTTGGTGTCCAGTGCCTCAAGCGCCGTCGTATTCGACGAATAGACCGGAAAGTCCAGTGTCGTTACATGAACAGGCTGCCAATAGAGGGGGTTCTTGGTGAGCGTAATGCCCTCAGGAGTGAAGGTCGCCAACTTGTAAGGACCGCTCCCTACCGGGTTTGGATCCTGATACTTACCCGGATCGCCTACCTTACTCCAGATCGCCTCGGGAACGATAGGAACGTTGGCGATACCCTGAAGGTTGGTGTATTGGGGGGTGGGAAACGTGATCGTCACCGTATCCCCTGAGACCGAGACGCTTGAGATCGTCAATCCATTGGTATTGATGTCAGGGTACTGTTTGACCAGGTTATAGGTAAAGGCAACATCTGCTGGCGTAAGCGCGCTCCCATTACTCCACTTGACACCTTTTCGAATAGTGAAGGAAATCGCCGTTCCATTCGAGTTCCACTGGTACGAAGTGGCAAGCCACGGGTACGAGACCGTCGGCTTCGCGAGATCGAATTGATAGAGCGGCTCATAGATCATCGAGGTCGCCCCAAGGAGTTGCGCCGCCGAAGTCGCCAAGAACGGGTTAAAGTTCCTGCTGATCGGGTTCGTTGGGCTTGACTCCATCGTCAGGACCTGTGCAGAGGCACTCTGGGATGAGGTCGTCTTCGACGAACTGCTGCTATTACTACTCGTGCTACTGCTTCCACAGGCACTTAAGGCGATACCTGTCGCCACTACCATCGCCATACCAAGGCGAAACCGCCCACCGTTGAAGATTTTCATCTTGCTGCTAGCCTTTCCATTCAAGGTGATTACAACTATCACTAGGCGACGCGCACTTGGCCCCACCAAGAGCGCGTCGCAACCCATCCACCGCTCAGACCCTCTCTGCCTCCCTTCGCAACTCTCCTACGCTCTTTGAGGAGAACTCAAAGGCCAACACCTCAGTCATGGCGGGCCTCCTCTATATGCCAGCAACTCACCCAGTGTCCTAGGCCCACCGCAGTTGAGGGGGGATACTCCAATCGACACTGGTCATCGGCGAAGGGGCAGCGGACCACAAACGGACACCCCACAGTGCTTGGGTTCATGGCCCCTTGATGCATCGACGACTCTGGCCGTGCCAGAGGCGTCGTGATCATCGAATCCGGATCAGGCGACGAGCTGATCAGTAGCTGTGTATATGGATGCGAGGGACGCTGGGTGACCTCCTCTGCGGTACCTCGCTCCACAACCTGGCCGGCGTACATCACCACAATGTCATCCCCGAGATATCGTGCCGAGGCGATGTCATGAGTGATATAAAGTACCGCCAAACCCAGTCGCGTGCGCAGGTCGTCCAGGAGTGCCAAGATCTCCAAGCGGATCGAGACGTCGAGCATAGAGACGGGCTCATCAGCGAGGAGGACCGACGGCCGAGCCGCGAGTGCCCTGGCAATCGATACTCGTTGACGCTGACCCCCGGAGAGTTCATGCGGATACTTTGACAGGTAGCGGCTCGCTGGCGTCAAACGCACCTGGTCCATCAGGAATGCAAGCTGGTCCTTGAGTTCCTCCCCCGAGAGCCCTTGGTGGATCCTGACCGGACGCTCAAGATGATAACCGATGGTATGGACTGGGTTCAGCGACGCAAACGGATCCTGAAAGACGGAACCCGTCAGAGTACTTGCTGGGAGGGGACGTTGTAGACCCTAGTCGGTATCAGCTCACCGCCGACGCTTTGGGCTCGGAATTCACTGGAACCAATGAGGTCGAGACAACCGGGTCCCAGTTACGGGTGTTGCCCTGGATCCAGCGCTTTGGGTTCTTTGCTTTGGCTGCTTCGTAAACCCTGACTCGTTGGGCGAGAATCTCGATATCTTCGCCGTTGTGCTTCTGGTTTGGAGTGACAAAGTTCAGCCCCGAGTGATGGTGTTCTTGGTTGTAGAACGAGACGAATCCTTCGATCCAGCTTCTCGCAGCCTCGAGTGACCCAAAGCCGTCGTAGGGATAGCTCGCGCAGTACTTGACGGTACGAAACATCGACTCCATGTGGGCGTTGTCGTTGGAGGTCCTTGGACGTGAGTAGGACGAAGCGATGCCGAGCACGTAGCACAGTGCCACGAGCGTGGTTCCCTTCATGGGTGAACCATTGTCAGAATGTAGGATGTCAGGAGCTTGTGAGCCCTCGTTCAGGGTGGCCCTCTTCAAGACATCGGCCAGGTGTTCAGATGATTCGTTCTCGTAGATCTCATAGCCAACGATCTTTCGCGAGTACAGATCCATGATGAAGTACAGGTAGTAGAACAGACCCCTGATGGGACCCGGCAGGTAGGAAATGTCGGTGACCCAAACTTCAAGTGGTCCCTTGGCCATGTGATTGGGCTTGGAGCGCTTGCGCGGGAGTCCAACACGTCCTCGTCGCTTATTAAGCCCCGCGGCCCGTAGAACCCGGTAGAAGGTCGACTCCGAGGCCAGGTAGATACCTTGGTCTGCTAGAGCTGGGACAATCTGGGACGGTGGGAGTGAGGAGTACTCAAGAGTTGCACAGACCTTTACGATCTCGGCTCTCTCTGTGTCACTTAGGGCATTGGGTGGAACCGGGTACTCCCTGGTGAGTCGCTTGTCTTCGACGATTGCAGCTACTATCTGCTCAGGTGATGCTGTGGTGGCATCCACGCCACCTGCCTTCCTCCAGCGTTCATAGGTGCTCTCACAGATCCCTACCTCGCGTACTGCGACTGAGAGGGCTACACCGGCGTTATTGGCCTCCACGATGAGAGAGACGGCCTCTTGGCGCTCTGGGAGGGGGATCAGTCGTCCCCGTCCCCCCAGAACGCCAGAGCTTTTCCCCGCAACACCAGCAGAGCTGCCGTTTCTGCTAGGGCCTTCTCTTTGCGAGTGAGCTCGCGTTCGAGCTGAGCCACCTTGGTCCGTTCAGCCGCTAAGTTCGCACGGTACTCCTTGGCGGCGATACTTGAGCGGTCATTGGCCTCCTGGCAGGCAATCTTCCAGCGTTCGAGGTCTTCGGCCAAGATTCCCTGTTCTCGGAGGTAGGTGCCAAGCTCGAGCTCGGTCATCGCCTCGGTCCGAAGTACGATCTCGTACTTGGCCTTTGACGAGAGCGTAACCGATGGGTTTCCTGAGGCTGAGAACTTACCAACAGCCCCAGTTCGCTTCAGTGAGGCGTTCCAGGTGTAGAGCGTGTTGAGGGGGATTCCTTCAGCATTTGCAAGCTTCGTGATTGCACCGTCGGGAGCATCCCCACCACCCCCTAGTTCCAGGAGCCTTCTCAGTACTCGTTCCTTCTGTTCTCTCGGGTATAGCTTCATCTGACTCCTCGTTCCCCGCCCTTGATATGACTGTAGTGGATCTCCCTTCAAGGGCTCTGATGGCTAGGGAAGATCATCTGAACTACTCGCTTATATTGACGAAAATCATGCTGGTTACGGACCTTGATCGCCGATCCTTCCAGTTCGATGAGGCCCGAGGTTGGGCTCTCTCGCCCAGCGAGTAGCTTGGCGAGAGTCGATTTGCCGGATCCGGACTCCCCCACCACAGCGAGCACCTTACCCCGATACAGATCAATCGATACGTCTTTGACTGCGTCGAGCACTCCATCACGCCGGCGACCAAGCCGATAACGTCTGCTCACGCTACGTGCACTGAGTGCTGGACGTTCCTTCTCCTGCCCTGGCCAGGCCATGACCTCGACTGACTCAGGCATCTTGGAGACCTCCACGATCCGTCGCTGCCAGCGCCGAGCCGTCCATCGTTGCGACGCTGCGCATGCGGTCCGTAAATGGGCAGGCACTCACATGCGTCCTGCTGGAGCCATCCTTAACTGGGAGAAGGCAAACGTCGATATGCTCACACGACTCATCCCGATAACCACAGCGTGGAGCAAATGGACAACCGACCACTGGGTCACGAAGGTCCGGCGGTGAACCAGGAATCCCCAACAAGGACTTACGGGGACCATGGAGAGGGGGGAAGGAGTGGAGAAGCCCTTGGGTGTAGGGGTGGGCGGTATGCTCCGCCAGATCAGCCGTATCGCCGACCTCCATAAGGCTTCCGGCGTACATAATGGCGAGGCGGTCCGCGAGCTCCACCAACAGCGAGAGATCATGAGTGATAAAAATGACGGAGAAGTTCAACCGCTCCTTCAACTCTTTGATCTGTACCAAAATGTCACGCTGGACCACCACATCGAGCGCGGTAGTAGGTTCATCCATGATGATCAACTGTGGATCGACAGTAAGTGCCATTGCGATCATGATGCGCTGGCGCATCCCACCTGAGAGCTCGTGTGGGTAGCTTTTTAGTCGATTTCGTGGGATATCGACCAGCTCCATGACCTCGTACACTCGATCACGAGCCTCATCGTTCGACAGAGCGAGATGTCGCTGAATAGGATCAAGAAGCTGTTCCTCAATCCGCAGTACTGGGTTGAGCGCGTTCATGGCACTCTGAAAGACGATCGAGATTTCGCGCCACCGTAGCTGTTCGAGTTGGTGAGCATCCATACGCAACAGATCGCGCTCGCCACCGTGATAGCGCTCCCCCGAGTAGATAACCGACCCGGAGGTAATCACCGCTGGAGGTCGCAGTAGGCGACAAGCTCCATAGGCCAACGTCGATTTCCCCGACCCCGACTCTCCAGCCAGACCGACGATCTCGCCGTGCTCGACAGTGAGGTTGATGTTGTTCACCGCACGCAGTTCGCGACCACCCGAGCGATAGACGATACTCAGATCGCGAATCTCAAGCAGTGGTGCTGGGTGACTGGCAGAGGAGCCGTTTGCGCTGCTGGGAGTCGCCACGGTGATATGCGAAGACGAGACCTGCATCGAATGATGGCCACCACCCAGGCCTGACCCACGGCTACGCAAGGATAGGCGATGATGGCGCACGCCATCACCTTCTATCTCGACCAGGGTTGGATCCGACGGGGTCCACAACTTCCCACGCACTCGACCGACTCGCGAACCATCCCTCAGCCGCGGATTGCCCAGTTCATCAAGGCCAAAGTTGATCAGCACCAACCCCATTCCGATGAGCGCAATCAACACTCCTGGAACCGCGAACCACCACCAAGCACCGAGCTCGAGCGCATTACCGTTTTCAGCCCAGTAGAGGATGGTACCGAGACTCCAGGTTGAGGTTCCGCCAATGCCGAGAAAGTTCAGACCAACCGAGGTTCCAATCGCATAGAGGACTGCACCGACGAAGGTCGCGGCGATGAGGCTGATCTGGTTCGGGACGATGTCGTGAAGGATGATGTGCCAGCTACTCTCGCCTGTCTCCTGTGCCGCGGCCACGAAGTCCTTATTCCTAATGGAGAGGGTCTGCGCGCGGATGACCCTCGCCCCCCACGGCCAGCCGAGCACCGAGAGCATGATCACGATTGGCACATCTCCTGTGCTCGGGAATGCTCCCAATACCACAATCAGAAAGGGAAGCGCTGGGAAGACCAGAAAGACATTGGAGAGCAACGAGAGTAACTCATCCCACTTGTCGCCAAGATAGCCCGCGCCCACGCCGATCAACACCGCAAGGACGGTCGCCACAATTCCGGTGATGATGCCGATGAGCATCGTGGTTCGCGTGCCCACCAACACCTGGGAGAGCACATCGCGCCCCAACTGATCGGTCCCAAGGAGGTGCGCCAAGCTCGGCGCGGCAACCGACGATCCAGGAGCAGTGCTCTCGGCCGATGGGGAGTACGGGGCTAACCAAGGACCCAGCAGAGAGACAAGAACAAAGAAGCCGATAATGACGGCCCCTGCGAACGCCTTCTTGTTGCGCAGGAACATCGGTAGTTGCCGGCGCCCCCTCGCAGCTAGCGTGGTCGGCGCCTCAGGATCTATGACGGGACTCAGCACCGCTACTCTACCCCCCTTCGACGAACTCGCGGATCGAGGATCACATAGATCACATCTGCACCAATATTGGCAAGGAGCACTGCGACCGAGATGATCAGAAAGATCGCCTGCGTGAGCGGGTAGTCATCTGAGGTAACCGCGTTATAGAGCTGGGTTCCGATACCGGGATAGTTAAAGACAATCTCCATGAGCAAGGTACCGGAGACGACAAACCCGAGGGCAAGGGCAAAACCCGAGATGGAAGGCAAGATGGCGTTACGCGCCCCGTAGGTAAAGATCACTCGTCGCTTGCTGAGACCTTTTGCTTGGGCTGCAAGCACATAATCCTCGCCCATGGTGGCGACCATCACATTGCGCATCTGCAACATCCAGCCAGCAGCCGAGGTGAGGACGATCGTCAAGGCAGGCAAGATCGAATGCACCACCGCACTGGAGATGAAGGCCCAGTTGAACCCGATCGTTAACCCATTGCTAAAGCCTTGTTGGGCAGGGAAGAGATGAAAGTGCAGCGCCAACAACCAGACAAGCACCAGCGCCAAAAAGAAGTACGGGGTTGCTTGTAGAAAACTCAAGGCAGGAAGGAGTTGATCGAGGCGCCCACCACGTCGCCAGGCGGCCAGGATCCCAAGCCCGGTTCCCAAGAGCCAGCTGATCACCGTGGCCGTCCCAACCAAGACGATGGTCCAGGGGAGTGCTGCACGGATAATGTCAATAACCGGGGTGGGAAACTGCAACGGGTCGATACCAAAGTTTCCATGAGCTAGCTGACCGAGATAGAGAACGTACTGATGCAGCAACGACCCTTGATGCCCCACCCCGAGCAGTACGTCGAGGGCGCGTTGCGCTGAGGGTTTCAGATTCGGATATTTCGACATCAAATTCTCGACCACATTGCCCGGCATCAGCCGCGGGATAAAGAAGTTCACGGTGATGGCGACGAACAGCGCAATGAGGTAAAACCCCAACCGACGGAGCAAAAATCTCATGGCGCCATCTCCTCGCCCCCCTCAGACGCTCCAAGTTGCGGCGGGAGGTCGCCGCGGCAGCCACAGCTCTGCCGCAGCACAAGCCGGGTTGGGAGGACAACGTTTTTCATCGTCGGCCGGCGTTGGTCGGTGAGCTGGTCGATCAGAATCGCAGCGGCCATGGAACCGAGCTCCTCGATCGGCTGATGCACGGTAGTCAGCGCAGGGGTCAGGTGCCTCGCAACCGAGATGTCATCAAAACCGGTCACGGCCACCTCGTCAGGAACGCGAATACCCGCTTGCGTGAGGGCGTTGATCGCGCCGATAGCCGCCTGGTCGTTCGCACAGGCGATCGCCTGGGGCATCGGCTCCTCACGTTGCAGTCGTTCTTGAATCACTCGCACCGCATCCGTTGAGGTGTAGTCAGAGGCCCAATCGGAACCAACCTCCACCGATGCCCCGAGTGCTAGAGCCGTGCCAAGGAACGCCTCCTGCCGCGTCGAGGAGTCTGGGGAGTTCGCGAAGCCCGAAAGGAAGGCGAGCCGCTGGTAGCCGTGATCCACGACGAGATGGGTGGCGAGCTGGACCATCGCATCGCTATTGTCGACCATGACAGTGGCAGCCGCCTTCGCTCGTCCACTTCCCGCCAATAACACCGTGGGAATCCGCCTGGCGACACTCGGAATCATCCGCTCCTTGAGCGTACGGTCGAGGAGAATCAGTCCGTCACAGTTCGCCATGAGAGAGTCCAGTCGTTGGTCGATGCGATCGTCATCGACACCGCTCAACAGGAGAGAGAAACCACGATCACCGCAAGTGCGCTCCACGCCGCGAATGATCGCGTCGGTAAAAAGCAGGCTTTCCTGTACAAGCTCGAAGCTCTCCTCCGACCTCGATCGCATGAACACCAATCGGACGACGTTGTACAAACCACCCGACAGCCCTCGCGCGGAGTTGTTCGGGACAAAGCTCAGTTGATCAATCGCCTGCAACACCTGTTCACGAGTGCTCGGGCGGATGCGATCATAGCCGTTGATGACCCGCGAAACGGTGGCAATCGATACCCCGGCACGCTCGGCAACCTCGTAAATGGTTGCCCGGCTCACAACCTCTCGTTCCACCTGATTCACCCCCCCTAGCTCAGATAGTAACCCAGCACCTCGGCTACCGAATATCCCAAACCGAACCCTCGCCAGACTCGCTGTATAGGGTGCCGTTTGCAAACATCCTGTAAGCCCTTTCACGAAATATAGCACTATGTCTTGTCAAATGTTACAATCTAGGAAAAATAGAGGCTAAATTGCTGTAAGCGCTTTCAGTTAGTTGTAGGGTTAGATCGATGAGGCTAGCCCTACGGGCGACACGGATCGGGGAGGAACAAATTGGCTACCAACGCAACGACCGTATTTCCGCGCAACTTCGTCTGGGGGGCAGCGACGGCATCCTACCAGATTGAAGGAGCCGTCGATGAGGGGGGGCGAGGTTTGTCCATCTGGGACACCTTCGCACGCACCCCCGGGAAGGTACTCAACGGAGATACCGGCGATATCGCGTGTGACCATTATCACCGCTTCGGCGAGGACGTCGGACTCATGCGTGAACTCGGGATCGACTCCTATCGTTTCTCGATCGCTTGGCCCCGGATGCAGCCTGAGGGGAAAGGCGAACTCAACCCGGATGGTCTGCGCTTCTACTCCGCACTCCTCGATCGCCTTGAATCGCAACAGATTACCCCTTTCCCAACGCTCTATCACTGGGATCTGCCTCAGTCTCTCGGAGACCAGGGGGGTTGGACGAGCAGGGAGACATCCTATCGCTTTGCCGACTACGTCGACAAGCTTGTCGACGCCCTTGGCCCCAGGGTTGGCCAGTGGATCACCCTCAACGAACCCTGGTGCTCGGCCTGGCTCGGTTATGCGGTCGGCCAGCATGCACCCGGCCTCACTGATCTGCCGGCGGCACTGGCCGCCAACCACCATCTCCTCCTCGCGCACGGACTTGCCGTCCAAGCTATCCGGGCGAGCAGTACCGCCGAGGTTGGTATCACCTTGAACTTAGCTCATGTAACCCCCGCAAGTGAAGACCCACTCGACCGACAGGCGGCCATTTTCACTGAAGGCAATGCCAACCGTATGTTTCTCGATCCTCTCTTCCGAGGTGCGTATCCCGCGGACATGATGGAACTCTACGGAGAAGCCACCGCGGAGATGGAAGAGGGTGATCTCGGTGTCATCTCCACCACCATCGACTTCCTGGGGGTCAACTACTACGCCCCGGCCATCGTCGGATCTCGCGAGCGGCTCACTGAACTACAGGCACTCGGCTACTGCGTCGATACGGGGCGCGCACCCAACCTGCTCGACACCACCGCTCGCGCCATCCACCTGAAACGACCAGGATTTACGAGTACACAGATGGGCTGGGAGGTCGAGCCTGCAACCTTGACCGAGCTATTGCACAACGTGCGGGACCAGTATCGATCAATCCCCATCTACATCACCGAGAACGGCATGTCCAATGCTGACTATGTCCGACACAACGGCAGTGTCCTCGATCCAGCGAGAATCGCTTACCTCGAGGGACACCTCCACGCCGTCGCCGAAGCCATCGCGTCAGGCGTCGACGTGCGAGGATACTACGTATGGAGTCTTCTCGATAACTTTGAGTGGGCTCTCGGGTATTCGCAACGCTTTGGCCTCATCTGGGTTGACTACCCGACCGGAGAGCGCACCCCCAAGGCCAGCTATTACTGGTACCGAGACTTCATCGCTGCGCAGGCCCCACTACCTCGTGACCGTGGAGTGACCTCTGCCACAATGACACTCCCCGCCTAAGTTACCCATCACCATATTGGCGCTTCGTTCATGAGCACGTTCGGCCCACGGCGGCCTGGGTTCGGTCTAGTGGGTTCAATCGCTTTTGGTGCCACACACGAGCTCGGACACAACGGGCTGCCATCCCCTCCACCACGACACAGGGTGCTGCCCCTCAGCCTCGCCGCCCCCCCAAGCCGACCCACCAGAGCCTCTGGTCGCGCACAACGACGACAGGCCAGATCGTCGTCGCGGCACCCCAGCCCCACGCGCATGTCCAGGCTGCACCGACCAGGACAATCGACACATCGCTGTCCTACCACCTCGCCCCTCCAGCACCAACCCCGCCACCTGAGGCCGGTATCCATTCCTGATTGGCCACCGCGGCCTCGCCAACCGGGACACACATCCGTCCCACCCCACAACCCAACTCCGATTGAGCCCAGCTAGATTGGACGAAGCAATGCAGTTTTGGACTCACCTCCTTAGAACGGACATACCTGCATGAAAACTCCAGTCGAGAATAACGTGGGCCCTCGAAGGACGCTCTCTCATAATGATGCTCGTCTTGTGGGGATGACCTGGGCACACATGGTCAATGACGGCGCCGCCAACTACCTCCCAGGAGTACTTCCCGCCATCTTGATCGACGCACACGAACCCTTGAGTCTTGCAGGATCCTTGGTTGCAGCCCTCGCGATCGGTCAAGCGCTCCAACCCTTGATTGGCTGGTTCTCTGACCGGGTTGGCGGACGGACCATACTGATCACCGGCTTCGCCATGACCTCATTAGGAGGAGCACTTCTCGGCGAGACCCATAGCATGCCGGTGCTCATCACGCTCCTGCTTCTGATCGGTCTCGGTACCTCACTTTTTCATCCACAGGCTCTCGCTGGTATTCGGAGTATCACCAATGGTAGGCGGGGGCTACGAACCTCCTTCTTCTTGGTGGGAGGTGAGCTAGGGAGAGGTCTGTGGCCGACACTCACTAGTCTTGTCGTCGCGCATCTCGGGCTCGGCTACCTCTGGATCGTTGGAATACCCGGCCTCGTGACGGTTGGCCTACTCTTTCGTTGGGCTCCATCGTTGACACCCAAAGCAAAGTCGACGGTCAAACCAACCCAGCATACGTCCTGGACACGACACCTTGCTCCCTTGTCAGCCCTCATCGCCTACACCGGTCTCCGCGCTTTCGCGATCTTTGGGCTCGTCACCTTCATCCCCGTGCTCTGGCACCTGCGAGGTGAAAGCCTGGTCGACGGTGCCTCGGTGATCACCACCATCCTTGCCGTTGGAATCGTTGGCAATCTTGGTGGCGGCCACCTGACCGACCGCTTTGGCAAGCGTTTCGTCCTCGTCAGCTCGGCCCTCGCTGTCGCCGTACTCATTGTTCCCATGGTCTACGTCCACGGACTGGCTACGTGGTTCATAGCGGCCATACTCGGTTGTGCTCTGTTCATGACCCTGTCCACGACTATTTTGATCGGGCAAGAGATTCTGCCAGAAAATCCTTCACTCGGCTCAGGAATAGCGTTGGGACTCTCCAATGCGATCGGGGCGGTACTCGTACTCATCGTCGGCCTGGTGATAGGAACCTCTGCGATACATGATGCCTTCTATGCGATGTCTGCGGCAAGCCTCATCACGGTCGCCGTGGCATTTGCCTTCCCGAAGGCGCTCATGGCCCGGGATCACCACAGCGTCACCCACTGAACGTCCCAGAGCCCACATCCCCCGATGGAGCTCATTGCCATCTTGATCCGCCAGGCGGGCTCAACCCCGTCTACGCGCCCTTTGCTCCTCGTATCGGGTGAACGGTACCCGACCTATGCAATCCCCTGCACAACACGCCAGTTAATAACTCCACAACACTGCCAAAACCGTAAGACCCGCGCTCCTGCAAAGAAATTTTGCGTTGCGATTGAACGAAAGCGTCCTGCGATGCGTACTTGTTCGTAGTTGTTCCCTCGAAAGGAGATCAGTTATGAAAACCAAAGCATCAAGATCGATACTGCGGCTTGCCGCAATAGGTAGTGCCGTGGGTACCCTAGGGTTACTCGCACTGCCAAGTGTCGCCTACGCCCAGCCGATGGCACCAAATCCTCCTACCGCCCCCCTCTTCCCGCAGAAGGTGATCACGCCGATCGCTTCAACAAATAATGCAACCAACGGCGACACCAATCCTTACGGGATCGCCGTCATTCCAAAGACGCTAGGCAACCTTACCGCTGGTGATGTGCTGGTCACCGACTTTAACAGTTCATCGGCTATGGGTGGGGGAACCTCGTTGGTCGAGGTCAATCCATCTACTGGTGCATCGAAGGTGTTCTACCAGAACGCCGACATCACGGGACCTGTCGGGATCGCTATCAACCCATCGGCTGATATCGTCTGGGTCACCTACTACGGAACAGCTGCCAATGGGTCAGGTTCAGGCTACGCAGTGATCTCGAATGAGGGTACACTGCTCGACAACTACACCAACACCACGAGCTCCTATAAAGGTCAGAAGAACCTCTTCGAGGGTGCTTGGGGAGCAGCCTTTGCTCCGGGGGCCTTCTTCTGGTCCAACGCAGGGGCAGCGACTCCTAATGCACAAGGAACGACGGGGCAGGTCTGGCGACTCAATCCCCACCCAGGGGCCACCGCGAACGGTCAGCCGATCAGTGCGACGTACGCTCCTTTGGCGACGAACCTACCGACCTCTGATATGGCAGATACCTCGCTGAGTCCAAGTACCGTGGCCGGTCCCCAGGGTATGGTCTATGACGCTACCAACGGTACGCTCTATGTGACCGACGACTACAACAACGCGATCTACGCGCTGCCCAATGCGTTGACCGCTACGGGGCCGGTGACTCCAGTGATGATTGCCCAAGGTGGGGCCCTCAACTCTCCACAGGGGATCGCTATCGATCCAATGAATCAAAACTTGCTTGTCGTGAATGGTGCCGGAAATAACAACCTTGTCGAGGTGACTCCGATGGGGCAACAGATTGCTACCAGGAGCCTGGATGCAGGTAGTGGAGGTGCGCTCTTTGGAATTGCTACCTATAGCCAGCCCATGCACCATCTCGGTCTCTACTTCGATGACTCCAACACCAGCACTCTCGACTCACTTGCTAACCCGGAACCGACTCCCCCGATGCCTGGGGTAGGACCGATGCCTGGAATGCCCCCGATGCCTGGGGTAGGACCGATGCCTGGAATGCCCCCAATGCCTGGGGTAGGACCGATGGCGCCGTAGCAGACCGGTCAGCACGGTCACCGAAACGTTCCAACACCTACCTCTCGGTCGGGTCTCAAGATTTACTCTGGAGACCCGGTCGAGAGGCCCCTTATTTGCCAAATGACCCTGCATCTTCTGCCCAATGAATCAAATCAAGGCACCCGATATCGACCCATGTCACCCCATCGACCTGCCACGCTCGCCACGATCCTGGCATGGATCTGCAGCGACCTCCTATAGAGGTGCCAAAGTCCGTCTCGCTGGGGAATGCGGCTTCCTTGGGAACTGCAACGGGCCAACGAGTACCTTGTAATCCCGCGAATTGCCAGCCACAAGTCGCCGACCAACTCGGCTTTTCATATGGCCAGGATCGTCCCGACATGATTAGCCGCTGGGCCGTTTTATACCCACTTGGCAACACCGGTTCGCCACGGCCACCGGACCTTCCAGTACGATCAAAGCCAAGCGGTCATCAATCGCTGCCGATACAAAGCGCGTCTTACCGCTCCCACACCTCATCATCAAGGTCATCCTGCAATATACGCTCGCGTACCAACTGGGCGAGCAGATGCTTTTGCACCTTTCCGGTCCCAGTCATCGGCCACTCCGACGACTGGACAAAGAAATAGTACCGAGGCACCTTGAACTTTGCTAGATGCGCAGAACACCACTCGACCAACTCACGCCGACTCACCGTCTTGCCCCGCCGAAGCTCGATGAGTGCTGCGCCCGTCTCCGTTGTGATCGGAGAAGGCACGCCTACCACGTAAGCCTGGTTCACTGCTGGGTGGCGAGAGAGCACCTCTTCAATCTCTTTTGGTGCGACATTCTCACCCGAGACCTTATAGAGCTCGTTCGCGCGTCCATGAAACTCCAGGTAACCGCGTCCATCGATTCGCCCTAAGTCACCAGTACGAAACCATCCATCCTTGTCAATATGGCGAGCAGTTTCTTCTGGCTTGTGATAGTAACCGCGAGTAACAAAATTACCTCGCACGACCAACTCTCCAAGTTCGCCATCGTCGAGGTCCTCGCCAGTTTCCGGATCGACCACCTTATATTGACTATTCGCCCCACCAAACTCCTCGAGTCCACTCGGTCCACCAGGTTTGATGTGGCCAACCTTGGTGGTGATGATCTCAAGACTGTCTCCAATCTCAGTATGCACCGTCGCCGCGGAGGCCTCGGTTCCCCCGTAACCTGTCACCACCTCAGTCAGACCAAAGGCGGCGATCGCGCGCTCCCAGAGTGGCACCGGAGCGGGCGCTGCTGCACACATAAGCGCGTAGAGGTCCTGGAACTCATAGTCTTGACGTTCGGCCTCCGTCACCAGAGCAAGTAGGGTCGTCGGGACACAAAGGATGTCGTGCACTCGAAGATCCTGCACCATCTTGAGGGCCTGCGCCGGTCGAAAATTCGCCATCGTCACGATGGTCCCGCCAACAAATGACACTGCTATGAGACCTTCAACGAAGGCAAAGACATGGTAAAGGGGTAACGGAGTAAAGGCACGTCGACCCTGTTCAAACGCACGAGAGAGCCGATGAGTAGCCGCAGCGCAACAACATATCACTGGTGAGCATGACACCCTTAGGTTGTCCCGTGGTACCCGAAGTATAGATGATATTAATAACCTCGTCGGGATAACGGCTGATCGCATGACGAGCGCCGAGGGCAGCCTCAGGGATCGTCTTCCCCTGTGCCCGAAAGTACTCCCAATCTTGGAACTCCTCCTGTACGGGTGAATCGGTGGTCGCCAGAACGACTACCTGTTCAATGGCGAGAGGGTCCCCAACACCGTCGTGGGCGCGCAGGATGGCAGCAATCGCCTTCTCGTGGTCGACACCAGCGATGCTTTGATGGACAAACACCCACTTCGCATCAGACTGAGCAAGGAGATAGTCCAATTCGTCCTCACGGAGCATGGTGTTAAGCGGGACGGCAACTGCGCCGATCATGGACGCCGCCACGGTTAAGAACAGGAATTCAGGTTCGTTGCCAAGCAACAATGCTATATGATCCCTGCGGCGCACCCCCATCCCTAGCATCGAGCGCGCAATCGAGCGCGCCTCCTCGATGAGCTCTGCATAGGTGACAGTGCGCTCTGGGGTGATGAGCAACGGATGCTCACCAAATTGCAAGGCCAGCTGGCTGAAATGGTCGCTCAACGTCCTTCGTGGCCATGGTGCATACTCTTGTCCAAGCCAAGCTCGCCGTTCCGAAGTGTTCCCCATGTTGTCCACCTCCTCAAGGACTGCGCTACCTTTGTTGACTCCCCCACCGAGGGATGTCTGGAAAGCACCCACCACTCATACTGGCACAACTACTTGGTAAATGCAACTTGTTTTGGCGACAGTCACTTCATCGCCAACCCAGGTCGGGTGGATGCAAGTAGCCTGATCGAATGGGCCGCGAAGCCGTAATGATTCAATGAACGTCACTTACTGCTCCGAAGATCTCGTAACGCTCGTCCACCCAAGCAGTCGATGCCTCGCCTGACCCGCCGCTACCTGGACCTACCCCACATCATGGGTCAGAACAGTTGTGTTCGTCCGAGTGGGTCCCCATTGGTTGCGAGCGCGTTCCGATGTTCGACCATCGTGTGGGATCATCCTGGCCTGACGCTATTGGTCGACCGGGTTGCTGAACGCATCCCCCGCCCGCCGTCAACGGCAAGCAGTATAAGCTAGTCGCCACCTCTTCGCTGGCTTCCGAACGAGACAATACACTCTGGACCATCGCTGTTAGCCCGATGCGAGAAAACTAGAACACGACCTCTTCAGCGACTGCGATCGAGTTCACGCGATCCGGGTACTCGAGCCACATCATGGTATTGTTGAGATCTTCGACAATATCCGCTGCCTCAATCCTGCGCTCACCGTCGACCTCTGTAACGGTCGTATGAGCATCTTCAACAAGTGTCAAGTCATAACCCCGATCAAGTGCGCCATACGCCGTCGCCCGAATGCACCAGTTCGTCGCCGCACCAGCGAGGATCAAGCGACTAGCTCCGACCCTCAACAACTCAGCCTCAAGCCGAGTCTCCTCAAATGCAGAGTTATACCTCTTATCGATCCGCACCTCGGAACACGCAGGGACCAAACCGGGGACAAGCTGCCACTCGGGGCTACCGAGGACGAGATCGTCACTGTTGTGTTGAATCCAAAAAATCGGCGACTGTGCAACTCGTGCCCGTTCGACCACGCGGCACACCTTCGCAACCACTCGTTGGGACTCCCACGTACCAGCCATTACCCCTACTTGGACATCGACCACCAGTACTGCCGCCTTGCTCCCTCGCCGAACCGTTGCCATCTCGCATCCCTCCTCGCTCATTCTCCCGTCGTGGATATCTTCAACTCCTCCGCGGAGTGGGCCCTCGTGTTGCAAGCTTTGCCATGCCCCAACCTTACAAAACAGCGCGTCGGCACTGTCACAACCTTTACTCTACGACAACGACATGCAGTTCTGCTCAAGAGAGCGATCCCAAACTTGGAATTCCCGCACGCACCCTTCTGGAGACCGGGTGGGGTGGCTCGTCTCAACGCAGATCGAGACGCTGCGGATCGCTACCGCACCGGGCCTGTCTGGCAGCCCACAAGCACCACATGCTTGTCCTGTGATCTATCGTTGTCCCAACAACCTTTGCCTACTCGATCCGCGAGCCTGCCGCGCCAGAACTCACAACGCCTCAGGGGCGAATACCCCTGAGGCGTTGACAAAGTAAGCACCCTGCGATCACATCGAAAAGCAGACCTAGCCCAGATTGTCCTTACTGTCTACCGATCGCATGGTCCCATCTGGAGTGTTTTGCACCTGTTCAGTGGTTACCGTATGACGGCGCCCACTTGACAGACTCACTACAATTCCCAAAATCAAGGTCACGACTCCCACGATAAGCAAAATCAGACCAACCTCAGTGATTGAAAATCCCGTCGTACTAGCGGTGACGGCGTACTTCATAATCGCTCCAGCTGCTGCTAGTACGATTCCTAAAACTATTATTCCTGTACCAAATGGACGGTTCATATTTTTTCGCCTCCGTTATCAATTGTAACCTTATTTTCATTCCATTGTGACCAAAACCATTTATTCTGCAGCAGAAGCGCAAATAATCTTCCACTACACCTCATAGGTGCACAACGACACCTCCACTAAAGCTACCATAATCGTTTATATTACAACGTCTACCTGCACTAATACAGAAAATGCATCATTACCATGGCGTCAACCATGAGTATTCATAGCACTCACCTCTGGGTAAACGTAAGGTGATCAACCAACGTTACACCGGTCGACCGACGATCTCGCATTACCCGAACTACCACTCACCTTTCCTTGCTACTACCAACCATAAGCTTCGAGCAAGTTCGCCACGAATTCCAGAGGCTCAATGAGCAGAATGCCCCATTACTCGTCGACATCGCTTGTACGTTCCATTTGCACGTAGAACACGGGGCACAACCGGTAACCTACGATCAGTTATCTCAACCGATACTGTGACAATACAGACCGCACGCGCTGACACCTTTCCCTAGCCATCAGCGCCCTCGAGTGGACCGTGGGTGCCCCAGTAGTACAGCCGGGGAGGGTTTGCAGTGACCGACCATTCTCCTAGATCCGCATCCTTTCCCCACTAGCGCAGCGGCAACAACTACATCCTTGTGATGAGTGCCATCCATCGCATCTCCTTCCTCCAAACCTTGGCCCGTGGCTTTGAACAACACCTCAAGCCTCTCGCGCCCTACAGCCTCCCCGCAATTGGCTCGCTATACACCCAACCGCCTACCGACTCCGGCGTGGGTGAACACTTCCAGACCCAACGCCGCATCACACTCTGCGAACGCGCTGCCATGTGCTTGGCAGCGGTGGATCAATTCAACGAAACGAGCAAGCCAACGCACGTGCACACTCTGGAGCACCAGGACATTACAGGAGCGCAACACCGTGTTGACCGGCACCGATATCACATTCACCATGACTGCCGAATGTCCACTGCCATCCCACAGAACCATTCGGTGTCCATTGCGCACGCCCGTGAGGCACCAAGCTGCCAAGGATCCGGATCTGGCCAAACTGCAATCATCGCTCAGAATGAGCGGAAGCGCTCCTAGTGTTCGAGTGACCTCCACATCGCTTGCGTGTCGATGGACTCATCAGTAACGAGCAGCTCTCATCACTTCGCGCTCGCGCGTGCTGCATACGCGAACAGTCGACGTACGCAGAACCTGAAACGAGGCGCGCCTCCTCAACCCATCAATCAGATGCCCGCTGCCGCATCAGTCACGGTCAAGACCCAATAGCTAGGGCGGCCAGCAACCATCCCCGAGAGTACTCGCCGCTTAACCCCCGGCCATCACCGTGCGAGCGCCATCCCGATCAGTCCCCTGAGCGACTGCCGCTGAAATCCCTGTGTATCAAAGTTTGACGGAGCGAGCCATTCTTCATAGACCGGTCGCAAGATCCGCCAATCCCCGTCCGTCAGTGAATACCAGGCGGTGTCTCGGTTACGCCCCTTAACCACCGTCGCCTGACGAAAAGTTCCCTCATACATGAAACCGAGGCGTTCGGCAGCACTTCGGGAGGGAGTATTGAACACATCACATTTCCACTCATAGCGACGAAACCCGAGCTCATCAAAGGCGGTGCGCATCATCAACACCATCGCCTCAGTAGCCGCCGTGGTGCCTTGCAATCGCGAGCTAAAACACAGGTGTCCAACCTCGATGGTGCCCGCCAAGGGATCGATACGCTGGTACGCGGCAACACCGCCAGCCCGTCCGGTCCCGTCGACGATAGCAAAAAACATCGGATCCTCACGACCTGCGACCTGCGCAACCCAGTCACGGTACGCCGCAGCGCTAGCGAAGGGACCATAGGGAAGATAGGTCCATCGACGGTCATCAGCATCTTCGCCGTTCGCCGCATAGAGCTCGCAGCTATGCAGTGCGGCGTCGAGCGGCACCAGAGAGCACCCTCGTCCCCTCATGACCTGCGCTGACGGAAACCGGGCAGGGACCCAGTGATCGACGCGATCACCTACCGGTTGGCCAAACTGATTGAGCTCACTCACGGTACTCAGTGTATCAAGGCCCTGCCGACGAGCTCATCTTGGAGGGTTTGGATGCAAGCTGCAATCAACGGCAAGCCAACACATCTGAGAACCCATCTACTCCGCGGTACAACGCACGAACCTATCCGGATGTGCTGCAGCTCATCGTCACACCCAAGGGCGACCTGAACAAAACGGATACACTCGCCCGTTTCCGGCACTCTGGGCGAGTTCAGACGCTAGCCCTCATGTTCTGGCGCCCACACACCACCGACATGTTCGCCCATCAACTGGAGCAACTGGGTGGGCTCTACCACGACGTCCGCCTCACGTAGCTCCTCAACAGACCACCACTGAAACCCGAGCAAGGTCGCTTGCTCTTCATCGGTGAGTGCAGCTGGTTGCACAGCTGCATCTCCTACGTGCGCCACAAAAAACGGTTCCTCCGCGACCAGCCGCGTCCCCGCCCAAAGGCTGTTACGCTGCACTCGAACGACAGGACCAACGATAGTATCTGTTGGCAGGCCGGTCTCCTCCGCCATCTCCCGGCGGGCTGCATCGATCTCCGACTCTCCCTCCTCAACACCGCCACCCGGAGGCTCCCAGAACGTTCTTCCATCGATAGGGTCACGCCAATGCAATAGGAGAACTCGTTCGAGACCATCAAGACAGATCACACGCACCGCAGGCCTGACGACTGCTGGCACACCCTCTAAATCATCGGCCATCATGGTGCAGTCTCCCTTCGACCACCAAAGACTCCTGGTCCTCTTCTCATCCTGACCCTCCACAAGTCTCGTCCCCCGCACACGCTTGAAGACTAACGCGAACCGCTCTTCATCCGTCCAAGCGGCGAGTAACGGCGTCGACGCCGCCGCGCCCCTGTAGTCAACCGACCCTCGCTGATTATCGATGGATACCGACATCTGTTGCCCTTGGTCCGGCGAAGGTGACGATCGGACGACGACCTTCATCGCTAGCTCTCGGAGCAGAGCCAGCCAACACTGCGGCGAATAGGCATCCAGTCGGGCACCGTGTTTCCATCTTCTCCACCAGCGACTGAGCTAAGCGATCATGAGGCACTAACGTTAGGGTGATGGATCTCCAGTTACGCCCAGCCGAAGCTGGCACACTCAATGAACATGTCATCGAATCATTGGCCCTGCGTGGCAATCCACTGGGGGACCCTAGCGCGCGCCCATTGGTGGTCTATACGCCTCCGGGTTACGACGAAAATCCCGATCGACGATATCCAAGCATCTATGTCATCCAGGGTTACACCGGCCAGGTGAGTATGTGGTGGAATCATAGCCCATTTGTACCCACCTACCCGAAGATGGTTGACGATCTCTTCGCCTCTGGTGACGTGCCCCATTGCCTCGTCGTCTATGTCGACGCTTGGACCATGTACGGAGGTTCGCAGTACGTTGACTCTATTGGAACCGGTCGCTACCACACCTATCTTTGTGACGATGTGGTTTCCTTCGTCGATACCCACTACCGCACGATCGACGACCCCGCCCATCGCGCCATTCAAGGTAAATCAAGTGGCGGTTTTGGGGCGATGATCACACCAATGTTGCGACCTGATCGTTTTGGTGCTCTTGCATCCCATGCAGGCGATACTCTCTATGAACTCTGCTACGGAGCCGGCTTTGGCGATGCAGCACGACTGCTTCGGAATTGGGGAGGATCGCCGGAACGCTGGTGGGAGGACTTCTGTGCTAGACCCGCCTTTACGCATCCTGCCGACATGACCCTGCTTGGCCTCTACGGCGTGGCAGCTTGCTTCTCTCCCGATGCCAACGGGAAACCAGTCCTCCCATTCGACACCCAAAGCGGACGTATCATCGACGAGGTATGGGCAAAATGGCTAGCATGGGATCCGGTTCGAATGGTCCGGAGCCACGCCGACGCTCTAAAGAGTCTTCGCGGGATCTGGATCGACGCCGGCAAGAGTGACGAGTACTATCTTGATCTGGGAGCACAAGCCTTTGTCGATGAGCTTGCGGGCATCGGTGTGAGCGACATCCATTTTGAGCTCTTTGATGGCAAGCACGGAAACATCAGTTACCGGTATCCCCTATCTCTCGCCTTTCTTGCGCAACGGATCGCACCGTAGCTCGTTGGCGGCCTGGCGATAACCAACCTCACCCGATCCTCGTATCTCTTCCGTACGCTTTGCACACCAAGCGATGCTCGCAATGAACGATCTAGGCGCCCCACTCTCCTGTCGTTTTCGAAGTGCGCGGCTCCCGCGTGCATGCTTCCCTTCCCTCGACGGAGGACCTAACCAGCACTGATTCGCGCTCGCTCATCTCCATTGCTACCCGCCCCCACGCGAGGATATCGCCAGCGCCAGGAGGGCAACACCGTCTCACAGCCATCTGGCTCCCTAGCTCCAGCACCACGACGATCCTCAGAGAACGCAGGATCAAGGGCTGAATCACCGAGGTGTTGGCACGCCCAAGCGAATCGGTCATCATGGGTAGTCGCTGGTCGACGAGTAACCGAGTAACCCATCGCTAGCCGAGCGAACGCCAGCCCCAATCGAGGATTAGTCCCACGAGAGGGGAGACTCAGTGGTGCAACGATCAGTGCAGGAGCACCACTGGGCCCTGCGACCTAGACCCGGTGGAGAACGAGAACCTCATCCCCTACGTTCAGCGGGTGCCAGCAACCAGCCCATGAAGGCGAGCACAAGAGTCCCGACGGCCTCTATCACCAGTGACTCCACTGCATAGGGAGCACTCAGCGCGTCACGAAAACCGAACAGGCCCACCTCAACACTAGCGAAGAGAGCCGCAATGGTGCCCCCCAAGAAGAGGCTCGCACTGAGGTACACCCACCGGCGAGGTCGCACGAGTACCATGATCGCCAACACCAATGCGAGCACACCCTGAACCACGAAGAGTGGGCCGATCGTGGGTACATGGCGGTACCCGGTCAACCAAAGATGCACGTGCACCAGCCCTGAGAGCACGAGCGCGCTCGCACTGACGATCGCCCCTAACCAATACGAGCGTCGAGATAGTGAACGGCGGCGGACTTCTCCGGATTGCCCTTCACTCGGCTGGGTCTTCATGGTATCCTCCAAGGGCATTGTTCAATGAGTTCTACGTCACCACAGGCCAAAGCAGATGGGCTCAACGACCAAATGGACGCGAGTGCGTCCAACAGCCAGCTCGTGTCACTCCTCAGCAACAAGCTGCCACCAAAGACCCACGACATCAGACTCAGGTCGGGGAAGCGTTGCTATGGTCGGCTTTGTTCGTGCCGGAGGCACATCCAGTCTCCGGACATCGAGCGCTCGACCCAACCATCGGTCGCCGAGCGGCCAACCATTCTCACCCAACCACCATCGACAAGATCTTCTAGCTGTTGATGCTGTCCAAGCACACGGTCAAGCACCGTTGTGTCAGCATCAATGACTACGAGCAGCCGAAGTGGTGCATGGCGCTGACCATCACCGTCGGCGACAGACTGCTCCGGTAAACCGACCCGCAGGTCCCATCCATTCCCCTCAAAGACTCCAAATCGTCCGACGACGTTATGCAGCACTTTGTCACCAGCACCAAGGACATCAGGTTCAAGGCTCGAGAAGAGATAGGACATGTTGATCCAGTGGGCCACGACCATCGGACCAAGCAGGACATCGGCCAGCAGGCTACCATCGACATCGGCATCAGCGTGATAGGAGTGGAGAAAGACTCTGCCAGCAAGATCGGCGTGACGCGTCAAGGAACGATCACCGATAACCAACGCAGCATTGTGGATGAGACCCATCTCCGGCCGCACCTCCGACCAATCCCTCGAACGGCGGCGGCGAGATCGTGAGCCAGCCTCACGACTCAGCCGCTCCAACGTCTCGACTAGCGCCGCCAACTGGGGATGTTCGGCATCGGCCTCACCAGAGGTGCCTACCAACCCAATACTGTCGGTCGTGGTGATGTGTTCTCCAGCGAGAAAGCGGGTCGAGGATGGCAGGTGGATCCCCTGCTCACTAAGGCGGGTGCGAATCGAGGTGGCATTCAACAGGATGGCCGCCACGATGGCATTGAGCGTTCCTCGGCTCCCCCCACAGGCGCCGCATTGGAGACTAGCAGCAAAGGCGTTGTTCGTCGATACCGCCCGATGCCCCACCAAGACGACCAGCGGCGCGAGGTGCTGGCTGAGTCCAAGCGTCGTCAGCATCCCGCCGAGAGAGATGGCAAGAGCGTCGAGCTCCGTAGAAGAACATTCCCCAAGTGAAGCATGCACGTGGCACTCCATACGCACAAGTGCATCTTGGGCCTCATCCTGATGAAAGGACCGGTGCCCTCCTAGGGTTCGCCGTAGGGCATCGAATCCAGCGAGCAGACCCCCTACTTCGGCACCAAGGTATGGTGCCACCCCGACCTCCTTGACCGCCTTGACCGGATCGCCAAGTGACCAGGCGTCATCGTCAATACCTACCGCCGCCAGATCGGCCTGCAGCTCGAAGAGTGGCTGGGCAAGCGGTGGAGCTAAATCCCGAATCGGTAAGCCATCAGGGGTAACGATGCGCAACGGCACGCCGAAGAATCCCGCAACCCCGTAAGTCTCATAACCATCAACCTGTTCAAGCCTGCGTCGCATCCGGTCTGATCGTGTATCCATACACAGAAGAAACTGCACCTGCGCTGTGGAGATCTCTCTCGGTGTATCACAGGGACGCAACTGGTCCAGGAGCCTATCCCGATAGGCGAGTTCTGCTCCAACTAAGACAGAGGACAGAGAGGATCCCTGATCCTCACGGTCCGTTGTGATCTCGCCCACTCGCATGGTCTCCTTGGTCTCGACCAAGGTCGGCTGCTGATCAGGCAGGAGGTCGAGGCGACCAGTCACCACGCGATACAGGAGCTGGAGAGTGACAAGATCAGAGAGTCGTAGTGGCGGGTACCCTGGCGCGATCGCTCGGTTCAGCTCCTGGAACTTTGCATGACCAGCCCAACCGGGAAGGCGTACCAACAGCGAACGAAAGAGCGTCACTCGATCGGTCGCATCGAAGTCGACTTGCCCGATAAGCGCAAGCAACAGGGCCTCATGGTCGGTGGGTAAGCTCGTGATCACGGCTGACGCCTCTGCACCCAAAAGACGGCGGGTCACTCGATCGACGCGATAGAGACGCCTCCAGACATCGAGCAAGCCCTCCTCACCTTGGAGGACAATGCCACCAGTGGTCAACCCGAGACACCAGCGAGCGATATCGCGATCAAACGCCTCCGCAAGCCCATGACTACCCATCGGCCGTACTTGCCGTCGATGATCCCGCGAGGCTGTAGGTGTGCTCTCCATGGAGGCAAGCGTCTGCAGCGGCAGCCATCGAGCCAGCTCGCCCACTGCAGCATCGAATGGAGTATCGGCCAACCCCACAAGTGGGTTCATCGCCACACCCATGGCCAATGGCCAGAGGGGGGCGATCAGTCTCCCAGCCTCATCGATCTCTGCTCGCAACTGCGCCAAGGTCGTCATCATCACACTAACCAGCGAGCTTGAGTTCATCAGGCTCGATGCTGATCGGCGCCAAGGTCGTGACATCACGGTTTCGGTACCCTCGGATCTGACCTACTCCGTCTGCCAGAGAAGCAAGAACTCGGCCCACCTTTGGCCTCTTCGCCAAGGAACCGACCAGCACCACTGAAAGACCCACTACCAAAAGCCACCACGGCGAAAGGGATGAGAAACCCGCGGTCGACAGGGAAGTGCTCGTATCGTTGGTCACCAGGTGGACAAGCAGACCCAAGAGACCGAAGGCGAACACCACCCCAACGTCCGCCTGGATCAGGCGGTACCACCCAGATCGATCAGCATGTAGCCGCCAAAGGTACGTCAACGCCGTCACAAAGGCGAAGCTACCGAGCACGACGGCGAGCGTGCTCACAGGATTGCCCTCCAGCACCACCATCGCCAGCGCTCCAAGGAAGGCAACGGTGAGCACCCACCAGACCGAAAGCGCCCGCGGCCGCGAAGGGGTTGACAATCTTGGCCGCGAGGGAGGTAGCGTGGTGGCGATCTGAGAGGAGCTGGAGAGAAAGAGCCAGGCCTTGTAGGCGGCATGGAGACAGAGGTGAACCAAGGCCAGCGCGAAGGCTCCGACCGCAATTTCGACCAAGACAAACCCCATCTGTGCACTCGTCGAAAGCACGAGTCGGCCTTTATAGTCACCGCGGTAGCGCGCACTCACGACGGCGAACACCGCGGTCAGGCCACCGACCCCAGCCAAGAGCCAGAGCGCTGGAGCAGTGCCAAGCACGACCGGCGCCAACCGAATGATCACGATCATCCCCCCGTTGATCACCCCCGCATGCAAGAGCGCCGAGACTGGAGTGGGCGCATCCACCGTTACCCGCAGCCAACCCAGGAATGGTCCCTGTGCCGACCGGACCAACATGCCCACTGCCAGCAACATCGCAATCGGCAATGACCAACCTCCGAGTTGAGGATGTTGGTCAAGTTGTGCGATCGGTTGATTCCCAACTCTGATCAAGAGGAGTACGAAACCAGCGGTCACCAGCACATCGCCGAGTGCAAACGCCCGCACTAAGGTTCGCACGCTCGACGATCGACCACGATAGCGAAAGGCCACGATGTACGCAAGGCCGACCATCCACCAGGCCACCATCAAGGTGACGATATTGACGGCAGCAACGACCATCACAATCGAGAGCACGACGCCAGATCCCGCCGCCCGTATCACCGGCAACGCCGGGTTTCCCTTGAGATATCGCTCAGCGAAGGTCATCACGATAGCACCGACGAGCAAGACCGTGGAGGACCAGAGCAAGGCAAAGGAGCTAAAGCGAAGACCAACATCACCACCGGCAACGCCGATCTCGCCACCAACGGCTCCCATAGAGGTGGTGACGACAAAGCAAGCCACAGCAAACCAAAGTGCCACGGAACTCACCACACCGGCCCAACGGGGCGTGATCAGCAGACCCAGGAGCGCCAGAACGAAAATCCCTACGAGAGCAGGGAACAACAGATCTCCAACAATCGCCGTCATGACGTGATGC
The DNA here is from genome assembly GCF_027364955.1 of Ferrimicrobium sp. NCBI lineage: Bacteria > Bacillati > Actinomycetota > Acidimicrobiia > Acidimicrobiales > Acidimicrobiaceae > Ferrimicrobium > Ferrimicrobium sp. The sequence goes on along the minus strand of NZ_DAHXOI010000015.1, from coordinate 25,836 downwards.
ACTTTCTCATAGCCACCACTATATACGCAATTGATTTCGTGTATTCCACTTCGGTCATTATTTTTGCGACCGTGCCTCACGGGCTGAAACCTGGTACGATCCTTTTATGGACGCCTCAATGCCCGATCAGCGGCAGTGGACTTTTTTATCCAATCATGGTCATGTCCTTATTCTCATTGCGCAGGATCCAGAGATCCGAGGACGTGACATCGCCAACAAGGTCGGCATCACCGAGCGCGCCACCCAAGCCATCATCGCCGACTTAGTCAACGCTGGCTATGTCGAGCGGGAACGGCGAGGGCGCCGCAACTACTACCAGGTCAACCTGGAATTGCCCTTGCGCCACAACGTCGAAGCCTCGCACACAATCGGCGAACTACTCAAAGTCATCGGCTCGCTCTGAGAGCCCCCGACACACACCGTGAGTGACCGGGTGGGCGGCTCAAAACTCAACCGCCAAAACCGCCAAAAATGGTGTTTACGGGTTCACGAGGTGCACGACAGAGGGGTCCCCATCGAAGAAGGGGCTGAGCAGTTTTCTCCACTCGGCGTAGGCTTCAGAGGCACGAAAACCCTCGAGATGATCCTCGAGGGTCCTCCACTGGGCACACAGCACGAACGTAGATGGGGCCTCATGGACCCGATAGATTGTGGCGCTCTCGCAACCAGGAAATTGGGCTAAATGTGGGCGAGCTGCAAGATAGCTATGATAAAATGCATCCTCTTGACCTGCCCGAACACGAAACGTTGCTAACTCAGTAACCATGTCCACAGGCTAGCCGAAACCTACCACCGTGAACCAACGCCGAATTAGAACCGCTCTCGAGCACCGCCGATCATGCAATCGTTTGCACGGAAAGGAAACCGCCTGGACGCTCGCGCTGTCCAAGCACACCAGCTTGTCGACTACCGCTTTGGCGATCGAGGTTACTGGACCAGTAGCCCACTATCCCCTACGGTGACTATCGCCCGAAGAAGCGTCGAGTCTTCGTAGTCGTCGCCGCGCCTTCGCTTGCACACTGGCAACGATCAGATTTTGGAATGTGGCCAAGAACCTGCTCGACATGGGCGCCACAACCGGCCCAGGTTGGCTTCTTACACTGCTTGCACGTAACTGCTCTACACATACCCCATACGGTATATTCCGCCCGTATCACACCCGTTCGGTTATTCCAAAATTTCTAGGCCTATAAGCAGAGTCGCTGCTGTTCTGCTGAACTTGGGGCTGCGACGCACCTCCAATGCGCGCCTAGATTGGGATGGTGGCTCATAGTGCGCAAACTGCCCAGCAGCGTGTCCCGGCACTGCGTCGCACGTCCGGGATCGTATCGTCGATTCTTCGTGGTCTACTGGGAGTCGCGATAGCGGTGGGCATCACCAGCACCTTCGTCCAACTTTTCCTACTCCTCTCGCCCACCTTTCTCGTCAACTGGTACGCATGGCTCACTATCGATGTGCTCTTGGTGCTTGGAGCAATCGCCCTTCGCCGGCGCGCGCGCGCCGTAGCAATCGGGGTCAACCTTGGCACTATCGGCCTGACGATCGGCATCTTGATGCTCGCTATAGGTCAGACCACTTGGCACTACCGCCTTACCCCCGCACAACCCGTCGTTGACCATCAACCGCGCATCGATACGATCTTCCTTGGTCCCTATTGGGGCACTGCACTCGGTCGCGCACAGGCCGCCACCGAACTGCGGGCATTCTCCGTCTATGACACCAGTGGCTGGTGGCATCTACTGGCCACCTATGGAGTAGGACCGCTGACACTGACGAGCTGCAGTGTCGTCGCCAAGAATCTTCGGGGGCGCTCACTGACCCAACTCGTCGATGCAGCCGCACAAACGCGCGGTGATGCGTGCCCGGGCACACTCCCGTTGGTGGACCAAGCTGCATTCGCCAGCCATCACCCACCAGAGCTGATCATTTTTGCTGGTCCAAACCAATTTCTTGGTCAGCACCTCTCCGAGAGCGGCTGGAACTTTCGCACCCAGATTGCTCATCACCGTATTCGCGCCGCCATCATCCTCGACGGGTCGCTCAAGATCGCACCGGGAACCAAAGGAAGGTTGGTAGCGATAACGCCAGTGGAGGATACCACCCTCACACTCTCCCATGAACTTGCCGAAGGCACCACTAGCCTCGGGAAAGGCTCCATCAGCGTTGCCGCTAGCACACTCTCACGCTTCACGATCACTGCTGGAGCGGCGATCCTCTACGCCATGAGCGCACAATGGGGAGACATTGCTCCCTTCATCGACTCACAGCCCACCGACATTCTGCAGGTTGCTGACGCGTGTACTCCCGGCCAGCCAGCCTTTGTCCCATCCCCGCCTACCTCGTATCGATTTATTGACGGTATTGGCATGGTCTCCCTCCTCAGCCGCGATGGGAGCCACTGCGAGAATATCCACCATGGGTCCGTCATACGGTTCCCATCCCCGTGACGCTTTCTGTATAGATCAACCACCCTGTTACACTAGGAACTGTCCACCGAGCGGTGGGGTGTGCCGGGTAAAGAGGGGAACATATGGAGAGCATTCTGCGCCACCATGACAACGCAACCAGACTAGGGACAAAGCCGCTCACAGACTTCGTCGATCTCAGCCTGTACTGTGAGTCGACCATGAGTGAAGCCGAATACGCCGATCTAGTGGCGTTTCTCGAGAACAGCGGCGTTGCATTGACCGCCGAGCATCCTCTCCGACACCATCTTGGCATCCGGATCACCGCGGAGGCCGTCACGACAATCCTAGGCGTGACGTTGGTCGAGTTTATCGATGACGAATTGGGTCACTTCTTCGCTCCTGACCAAGAACCGACGATGCCACCCGAGTTCTCCAAAGTTGTAGCGATCCTAGGCCTTGACTCCGCGCCACAGGCACAGCCGCGCTTCCGCCCCGCGACACAACCATCGGTCAGCTATCTCCCAATCCAGGTTGCCAAGGCCTACCGTTTCCCTGCTGCATCAGCGGTCGGTCGCTCCGTCGCTCTCATCGAGTTGGGAGGAGGCTTTCGGCAGGCCGATGTGACTACGTACTTCCAATCCCAAGGGCTACCCGTTCCGACCGTCACCGCGGTCAGCGTCGACGGTGGAGTCAATGCCCCGACCACTGCAAGTTCTGCCGACGCCGAGGTCATGTTAGACATCGAGGTGCTTGGATCGGTGGCGCCCGGTGCTGGCATCGATGTCTATTTTGCCCCCAACACCGATCGCGGCTTCATCGATGCCCTCTCCGAGGCGAGCGCACCCACCGGTCCGATGCCTGATGCGATCTCCATCAGTTGGGGTGGACCTGAATCGACCTGGGCACCAAATTCCATGCTTCTCATGCAATCCGTCATCGCCGAGGCTACCACCCGCGGCATCACCGTGACTGTCGCCGCTGGTGATAATGGTTCGTCTGACGGACTCAACGATGGCCTGAGCCATGTCGACTTTCCTGCCTCCGCACCGAACGCACTCGCCTGTGGTGGCACACATCTCGAACTGACACCCCAGGGGACGATTGCCGCACAACGCGTGTGGAATGATACCGCCATTGGGGATGGCGCAACAGGTGGTGGGGTCAGCACGTTCTTCCCGCTACCGAGTTACCAGGCGCACGCCGATGTTCCTCCATCGGTGAATCCCGGAGGAACCGTCGGACGAGGGGTGCCCGATGTCGCGGGTAATGCTGATCCGCAGACTGGCTATCAGATCCTGGTCGACGGTTCTTCGATCGTTGTCGGTGGAACGAGCGCGGTCGCACCGCTCATGGCAGGCCTCATCGTGCAACTGGCGATGGCGACAACGACACGCCCAGGATTCGTGCAACCTACGTGGTATCCACTCGAACAGGCAACCCGTGGTAGCGCTGCTCCTGCGTTCTTCAATATCATCGAAGGTAATAATGGGGCCTACCAGGCACACGTCGGCTGGAATGCCTGCACCGGCCTGGGGTCACCCTATGGGGACAGGCTGGACACCAATCCCTCATGATGCGCCCGGAGGACATGCTCGGAGAGTCGCTCTTCGAAAGCCTCATCCCCCAGGCTGAACAACGAGAGCTCGATACCGAACGCAAACATGCCGATCAGCGCATCATCAATCTCTCGCGCGGTAGTGCGCTCTTTGGGGTAGCGCTGGCGATCCTCTTCTTGATCGAGATTCTCACCGTGCCGATTATGTCCCACGCCATCGCCTGGCACATCGCCGTTGGACTGGTGGCCGTTCCTCTGCTTGTCGGTAAGCTCACCTATAGCTCGCTCCGCTTTATCGGTTACTACCGAGGGGACGAGCGCTATCTGCAGGCGGGGGTTCCCTGGTTTCCGCTACGTGTTCTTGCCCCATTTCTCGTCATCACCACGGTCCTCGTCATCGGTAGCGGAGTCGAACTCGACGTCGCCGGTCCAACCTCGTTCTCTGCCACCTTTTTGGCGCCAGCGCACTTTCTCTTGTCAGCGGTGTGGTTCCTCTTGATGGGCTTTCACGTCGTTGCCTACTTCAACCGTGCGGCTCGTTCGACGATCAAGGACATGTCGTACCGCCTAACCCAACCTCGACCGAAGAGCTCACGATCCAGAGTTGCGATATTCCTCGTCACCTGTGCGATAGGCATCGTTCTGGCGACTCAGTTCCAAGGGCCCATCCAACGATGGGAGACTGCTTTTAACTCCAGCAGCGGGATCAACCCCTCAGAATTGACGCACCCACCTACGCAGTACTACAACCCTACTTCGCTCAAACGGGGACGAGAACGCGAGCGCATCCACGAAGAGAATGCGCTGAAGCTACGCAAGAAGAACAGCTAACGCCGATCCCAACAGAGCTCATTACCAGAGACTGGTGTTGCCAAGGACGCTACGGCCGACCTTGGAAGATCATGGCGCTAAATGATATAGTCGCCCGTTGGATTTCCGTCATAGCCAGATGCGAGACGGAGACGCTTTGGTGTCTCTAGGCTAGTGATCTCTGCATCTGCACCAAGATCGTTGATTGACTCACAGAGTCGGGGGTCACGCTTGACCACCTTGGCTGGGACGCCTACAATGACCGAGTGTGACGGCATCGACTCGAGCACGACCGCATTAGCTCCCACACTTGAGTCCTCTCCGATCACCACCGGGCCGAGAATCTTGGCACCGGCACCAACGACGACTCGATCGCCAAGGGTTGGATGGCGCTTGCCACGTTCAAGACTCCGGCCCCCAAGGGTCACCCCGTGATAGAGGGTGACGTCCGATCCGATTTCAGCGGTCTCTCCGATGACGACCCCGGTCGCGTGATCGATGAACAGTCCCGAACCAATCTGTGCGCCCGGATGAATCTCTACACCGGTGAGCGTGCGCGTGATCATCGAGACCGACCGCGCGAGCAGACGATGTCCTCGCAACCAGAGGGGATGGCTGATTCTCCATCCCCAAAGCGCATGCACCCCAGGATACGTGAGTGCAACTTCAAGGACACCATTAGCCGCTGGATCACGATCCAGTGCCGCCTGGATGTCTCCTCGCAGGGTACGTAACATCTAATCTCCTAGATCCGCAAAGAGCGGTGTCGATAGATACCGTTCTCCAAAGGATGGAATAATGACCACGATCAACTTACCCGCATTCTCCGGTCGCTTGGCTACCTCCAACGCGGCAAACGTCGCCGCGCCAGAGGAGATGCCCACCAGGAGCCCCTCCTCCCTGGCCATCCGTCGTGCATACTCGAAGGCAGCTTCATTCGCAACCTGCACAACCTCATCGACTACGGTCGCATCATAGGTCTGAGGGATAAACCCGGCACCAATGCCTTGGATCGGATGTGGACCCTTCTGCCCCCCAGAGAGCACTGGCGAAGCCTCAGGCTCCACAGCGACCATCAAGAGACCAGGCTTACGGGGTTTCAATGCCTCACCGATACCGCTTATCGTTCCGCCAGTGCCAACACCCGCCACGACAATGTCGACGGCTCCATCGGTGTCGGCCCAGATCTCCTCCGCCGTGGTCTGGCGGTGAATCGCAGGGTTCGCAGGGTTTTCAAACTGTTGCAACATCACGTAGTTGGGATCCGACGCAACCAGCTCGCTCGCCTTTGCGATCGCCCCACCCATTCCCTCAGGCCCTGGCGTCAGCACCAAGTCGGCGCCAAAGGCCCGCAGCAACATGCGGCGCTCACGGCTCATCGTCTCCGGCATCGTCAGAATGCAACGGTACCCTCTCGCTGCACACACCATGGCCAATGCAATACCGGTATTGCCACTCGTGGGTTCCACGATCACGGAGTCCTTCGTCACCCGACCCTCGGCGATCGCCGCCTCAAGCATTGCGACACCAATCCGATCCTTGACGCTATTGCCAGGGTTGAAAAACTCAAGCTTCGCCGCAATCGTGGCGTCAAGGCCCGCCGTCAACCGGTTCAACCGAACAAGCGGGGTACCTCCCACCAACTGTGTTACATCATCAGCAATCTTCACAAAACCTCCCCATTCTTCCCCTACGACAACGAAACTAACGGCACATTAATTCCGACCATTCCACTAGCATTTGAATCGTACCTTAGCAGCATCGCCAGCCAATCAGGCCGTTAACTGGTTCACGAGGGCAATCGAGCAACCTCGCTACCTCCAATGCGCACCAGCTCCGCAGAACGACAGGGTTAGGAATAGGACCTCATGCGGTTCGCAAGGCGCGATAACTCCGATGCAGTCCACCCGACGCGTGAGTGGATCGCCCAACATAGCTCCGCAGGATCGCATAGGGGGCAGGATCGCATAGGGGGCAACAAGGACGCGCCACAATAGGCGAGTGCGGAACGTCCAGGGGCGCATCGCGTCAACGTACAACGAACCCGTGTACATGGATAGCTACGCCGCAAGAGACCCACCGTTTTGCGTCCACCGACGCGTGCGTAACGTCCAATAGCCTCCGTTAGCGAGAACGAATCTTGCTCACAAAGATCGGCATGACAGTCCGCGGCTTGCCAGGGCACCCAGGACAAGAACAAGCAGTCCATAGATGCCAAGCAGTCCCGTCGAGGTGGCTCCAAAGGCAGCAGTGGCGATCCCTGCCGCAATCGCGAAGTCACGGATAGCGACTGGCAAGACGATACCGGTTCGTGTCGCACGCGAGGTGCCGATCGAAACAGCCATTCCAATCAGTGTCGAACCCGCTACAAAGACGATCAACAACCCAACACCTACCAAATACACGGGTTCCAGTTGCACTTGACTCGCCACCTCCCAAATCAGCAACAGAAGGGCTAGTGAGCCAAGGATACCGCCAAAGGTCCTCCCGAACCCCGTTGGGGTCAATCTCATCCCGACAAGCGCTCCCAGCGCCAAAGGGATAGCAACCACAACCACCAAGGTTCCACCAAGTCCGATGGTATCGAGATGCGATGCAGTGGAAAGGACGGAGAGGATTGGACCTGCCGCCAGGATGGTAACGACGGTGGACCCTAGCACCAACAGAGCTGCGATAGCCACATCCCCCGCTCCAAGACTCACGAGTGCAAGTGATGCCACCTCGCTTGGGGCGACACCAACCGCAAGCAAGGCGTCACGCAGCTGACCCCCCACAAGATGACTGAGGCCCCATGCAAGCAGAGGGAAAACAATGCTACTCGCGGCCAAGGCGGCGAGTAGTCGCCATCCAGCACGTCGAGCCGCTGCCAAGCGCGCAAAGTCGACTGTCAGCCCAGCGGTGAACACTAGCACCGCCAGTGTAACGTAGACCGTGTCCCCGTGGTCGAAGCTCCTACCCGGGGCTGGCAACCAGAGCGCAAGGACGCCGACAATCAGAACAAGATACACCATCCATCGCTCTAATAGATCCCGAACCCAACGCAACAGCATCGCTCACTCCTTCGATGACTGGGGTTCATGGCCCAAGTGGAGCGATGGCTCGTCTGAAGCAGCTGTCGCCGCAGGCTGGGAGCTCCTTGCGGCTCGGCGACGCCTACTATCGACGATGAGACCGATGATAGCTACCACAATTCCTACTCGAAGGGCAACATCGGCACTATTGAAGGTGCTCGGATAGAACGATAGATGGATCCAGTCCACGACCGGCGAGCGAAGCGGTCCGTCAGGTCCAATCCATCGAACAACCAGGTTGCCGATTCCTCCCCCGATGGCCAACGCAAACCCGATACGTCCGATCCAATTCGTGCTTCGCAACAAGAACCAGAGCACAACAATGACAACTACCTCGGCGACTTCCACAAGCCACTCGTGCTGTTCACCGATGCCAAATGCTGCCCCGGTGTTGTACACCAGACGGAGTTTGACGACACCACCAAAAAACGATGCTGTTCGAGCGCGGAGGTACGTCTTGGCCCAGACAGTTGTGGCGAGATCAACGACAACGGTGACGAGAACAACGATCGCCAACGACAGCCATCGAGCCGACCTTAGAGCACGCGAACATTTTGACAGATTGCACTCCTCAGCTCGTAACGCCCACACTCCAGCATAAATTAGCCTTCTCGTGAACCAACCGTTGCTTATCGAATCGAAACCGTGTGTTCACATTGATCAGGCGAGTTCATCCCCTCGCTAGCCGAAGACAGGGCTGTTGGTGGCAACACGAGTAACCGCTGCCATCAGCTCTCGACGAGGCCGGCCGTCAGGAGGTTCTTCTGCGTCATCGCGCGCTCAGCATGCCGTCGCCGCCGGTGACATACCCTCCAGGATGGTCCTTCACGACAAGATAGCGGTTGAACCGTATCAACAGTCATCGACCGCCACCTGAACTCGCTCACGTCACACCAAGAGAGCGAAGCGCCACGCAGACGGTCCCACGTCGCACGCTTCTGACGCGGGACTCCGGCATCACGCATGGAGCTCGATATCAGGCTTGACGCTCATGCGGTCGCTTGCTTTCGCCATAATCAACTGCTTTCGACATGGTCCACCGTGGCGATCAGCATCCTAAAGAGTACCAACTCCAGACGGGCATCGCTGGATGGACAGTTCTGTACCTCGGAGGCACCGTCTCGGAGCATCGAGGTAATCAATCCTCACCTCCCATCATCCTCCATCGCAATGATCTTCCTGCTCCTCATGGCACAATCGCTTGGTGAACAGGAGACACACTCGGTGAACAGAAGACACACTCGGTGAACAGAAGACACACTCGACAGCCCTGGTCCGCACCCGCACATGGTCCTAACCATGGTGAGGGATCGGCTCGGATCGCTCAAGGCGCCTTCGGTTCAAGGACCCCAGTCTCCAGCGCGAAAGACGCTAGCTTATGAAGCCTGCGCCTGCACATACAGCGCGCCAGCGGCCTGTGCTAACTGCTCTCCAAATCCCAAGCGAAAGCCATTTGACTCAAGATCGACGATAACCGCATCAAGCTGTCCTTTGGCTAAGCGACGTGCCTCATCAAGGGCGGCAGTGAAAGGATCATCGGTGCCGACCTCGTTGGGACGTGCGTCCGTGAGGACGACTACCAGAGGCTCAGTTCCTCGCCGCCTCAGATCAAGAGCAAGATCTCGACCAGCGGCGAGACCGCGCGCTAACGGGGTTCTGCCTGCGCGTTCCAAACCCAGCAACCTTGCACGCGCAACTTCGAGCGAGCGCGTCGGTCGCAGGCTGACCTGTGCGGTCTCACCTCCAAAGGAGACGACTGCCACCTGCGCTCGCTCTCGATAGGCGGTTCCGAGCAACTGTTCTATCGCCTCCGTCACAAGTGCGATCGCCTCTCGTCCCGCGACAGAGGCAGAGACGTCGACCACGAAGATGACACAGCGCTTGAGGGCCCGTTCGACCTCAAGATAGCGAAGGTCCTCGTGCACTAATCCACCAGTTCCGCCACGTCCAAGTCGCGCCACGATGGTGCGGGTCAACGAAAACGCACCGGGTTGTGTGACTTCATGATGACGAGCAACCTCGGCGCCCTGCCCTTCGGTGCTCCCCGTCTTCCTCGTTAACGAAGCCAACCGTTCTCCGAAGCTTGCTTGCGATTGCTCGCCTGAACCATCACCGGCACTTTCTCTGGATCCACCATCTCCACCGCCAGGTGTCGCGCCAGTAGTGCCATCCTTCGCCTCAGCCTCTTCTGTCCTGGACTCCTGTTCACGCTTTCGTGGCTCATCAGGTGCTGATCGAGGTGTCGTCTGACGAGACGAGGGTTCCTGTCGCTGGCGATGTTGAACGATCAACTCCATCACAGCCTCGATGTCCGTCTCCTCCACGCAGCTCCTGCCAGCCAGCGCCGCGTTGGCCCTCGCGGCCTTCGCAATGGCGACGTCAGCACGGAGCGAGCCGATACCAAGTTCAGCACAGCGACGAGCGATGCCCTCGAGTTGTGCGTCGAGCGCCACCTCCATCAGGCGAGCGCGCGCTTGCTCGATCAATAATCCGGCAGCCACGTCGGTATCGAGGTCAATCTCCGCGCCACGTTCAGTTTGTAGTCGTCGGCGCACTGCGAGTTGGCGGTCAATTGGATCCATCAACGGGTCCACCTGTACGGTCATGGCAAAACGATCAAGAAGTTGCGGGCGAAGTTCGCCTTCTTCGGGGTTCATCGTTCCAATCAGTGAAAAACGTGCCGGTTGAACGACGGAGACGGCATCGCGCTCAACACGGTTCACCCCCGTTGCTGCCGCATCAAGGATGAGGTCAACAATATGGTCAGCGAGCAGATTGATCTCATCGATGTAGAGTACGCCCCCGTGGGCCATCGCTAGCAACCCATCCTGCACCCGAACCTCACCGGAGCCGAGGGCCGAGCCGACGTCGATACTACCTTTTACTCGATCCTCCGTGGCGCCAAGGGGGATCTCCACAAAAGGCGCGGCGGGCCCAAGCAACTTTGCCAATGCTCGAGCGAGTGTTGTCTTGGCTGAACCCGGTGGACCCACCAACAACACGCCACCGATCGTCGGGTCAACGGCTAACAACCGCAACGCCAGCTTCGCCTTGGGCTGACCGACGACCGCATCAAAGGAGAGGAGATTACTCATCGTCCATCCGCCTCAAGATCGCCCTCGATACCGACAATAGTTCTGCGCAGATCGGATACTCGCTCAGGCGACGCCACCCACATGCCGCGTTCATGCGCCTCAAGCAGTCGCTCGCAGATCGAGACCAACGCCGTTGGGTTCACCTTGGTAAGAAAGGCCCGTCGGTTCGCATCCTTGACATAGCTATCGTGCACGGAGTCATACATCCAATCCTTGGCGACATGCGCGGTTGCGTCATAACCAAAGAGGTAATCAACCGTGGCCGCCATCTCGAAGGCGCCTTTGTAGCCATGGGTCATCATCGCATCGAGCCACTTCGGGTTCAACACCCGTGAGCGCACGACTCTTGCTGCCTCCTCCTCGATTCCCCGGACCTTTGGTCGCTGCGGGTCAGCAGAGTCACCAAAATATCCCTCCACATCACGTGCCCCTAGCGCCCTGGCCGCCGCGACCATACCACCGTGATCCTGAAGGTAGTCATCGGAGTCAAAAATGTCGTGTTCTCGATTGTCCTGTGCCTTATACGCAACCTCAAGCGTCTCAAGTCGCCGTTCAAGTAGGTGGCGGTTTGGCACTCCATGGCCACTACGGGAGTAGCTAAATCCACTCCACGTCAAGTAGACCTCGGAAAGGTCGGCATCATCATGCCAGGATCGACTCTCAAGCAGCGGCAGGATGCCAGACCCATACGAACGTGGTGAAGGTCCAAAAATCCTCTCGGTAACCCCAGCCTGAGCGACGGGGTTGAGTGCTCCTTCAGAGGTCTCCTTTGCCACAAGCTCGAACGCCTCATCGAGTAGGTCAATCGCCCCTGGAAAGGCGTCTCGAAAGAAGCCAGAGATACGACAGGTAACGTCCACCCGCGGTCGACCGAGCTCCTCGATCGGCACCGCATGCAGTCCACGGACACGGTGCGAAATCGGATCCCACTCCGGTCGGACGCCCAACAACGCCAGGACAGTCGAGATATCGTCTCCTCCTGTGCGCATGGCTGCTGTACCCCAGAGCACGACACCGATACTCCTCGGATACCGGCCCCCGTGTTCGTCCGAGAACCGCAGGACCATCGCTTCAGCTAAGCGTTGGCCAGTGAGAAAGGAGATCTGGGTCGGCAATGACCGTGGATCAACCGAATAGAAGTTTCGACCCGTTGGCAACGCGTGCGCCATCCCCCGCGTCGGTGCACCCGAGGGACCAGCAGCGATCGCCTGGCCGTTGAGCACCGCGAGGACAGCATCAAGTTCTCCGGTGGTTGCCGCCAGGTTTGGCACCAACACCGAGCCGACCCAGTGCAGCACCTTTTTGAGTTCTTCTCCAAGGGGGTAGCCAAGTCCAAGTGAACGACAAAACTCGGCATCATCGAAGATCGCGATATCGAAGTCGTGATCAGCATAGGCCCAGAGCAGCTCGGTCACCCGTTCATCATCCTCATCCACCTCGAGCCGCGTTGGATCCTCTGACCCACCAGCGACTAAGGGCCGCAGGGCTCCGGCGTCGAGCTGTGGCATTCGCGTGATAGCCACCAACATATCGATCAGTGCCTGGCCAACTGGCGGTTGACCGAGAATATGGAGGCCACCGCGGATGAGGGAGTCTTTGAGTTCGCAGAGATAGCCGTCAACATGTAAGAGGAAGTCATCAAAGAGATCCTGTTCCACACTCGGCGTATCGGTCACGCCCATATCCTCATGGAGGCGGGCGGCTTCGATAAGCTCCCAGATCTGTGAACGGATGGCTGGCAGCTTCTCTGGGTCGAGCGCGCTGATCCGCTGGTGTTCATCCATCAACATCTCCAGCCGTGCAAGGTCACCGTAGCTCTCTGCTCGCGTCATCGGAGGCACAAGATGGCCAACGAGGACGGCGTGGGTACGCCGTTTTGCCTGCGTTCCCTCCCCAGGGTCGTTGATCACGAAGGGATAGACCACCGGCAACGCCCCAAGGATGGTGTCGGGATAACAGGTCGGGCCCATCCCAACGGATTTACCAGGAAGCCATTCAGCAGTCCCGTGTTTGCCCAAATGACAGAGCGCATCGACATCGGCGATGGACTCCAACCAGTAATAGAAGGCGAGATAGTGATGGGTCGGGGGTAGCTCGGGTGAGTGATAGATCGCGATCGGGTTCTCGCCATAGCCTCGCGGAGGCTGGATCGCAACCGTCACGTTACCAAACTGCAACGCAGGGAAAACCAGGTGATCATCCTGCAGATAGATGGAGCCAGGAGGTGGCCCCCAACTCGCGGTCACGGCCGTCTGGAGCTCGTGCGGCAGGGTGTGGAACCAGTTGGTGTAGACATCGACCGGAAGCGTAATCCCACCACCCGCTCGCACAGCAGGGTGCTCGTAGTCGATCAGGTCGCCGAGATGGGCCATCAGCGCATCCGCATCCTCGGGTAATCCAACAATCTGATACCCCTCTTGAAGCATCCGGCGGGCAAGAACCATCAGGCTCGCCGGAGTGTCGAGACCGACAGCATTGCCAAGTCGCGAACGCTTGGTTGGATACGCCGAAAGCACGATAGCGATCCGCTTGTCCGCATTCTCTTTGTGTCGAAGACGGACGAGACGAAGCGTTAAATCCATCAATCGTTGGGTGCGCTCGTGATCGAGTCGATAGGCACTGATGCTCGCGCCAAACCCCTCATCCTCATCGATCAACTCCTTGAAGGCGATTGGGATGGTGATGATCCGGCCGTCAAACTCCGGCATAGCGACGTTCATTGCTACGTCAATGGGACGGAGCCCCGCTTGGCTCTCCTCCCATAGCGATCGTGGCGTCGTCGCGATGAGTGCCTGCAGCACCGGTACACCAAGATCAGCAAGTCCTCCAGCCTCCCAGGCCAGTGCATCAGCGTGACCGGCGGCAAGGACCGTTGCCAAGATGACATCAGGCGGTGTCGCACTGATCAGCTCCACAACCGAGGGTTCACCCTCGCCAACACGCAGCGAGTAGGCGTAGTAAACGTCGATCGCCAAGCGGTTCTGAATCGCAACGTCGACAAGGTCCTGGACAAAGGATAGGTTCCCGGAGATCACATGGGCTCGATAGATCATGACCGCGACACGGCCAACGGGTTCATCGGCGGACGCACGCACGAGGCAACCAAAGGATGGCACCTCTTCGAGCGCAGCAAAGCCGTAACCGGTCCTGGTAACGGTGTCGGAGAGAAAGCGAACGAAGTTCTCAAGATTAGCCACTCCGCCCTCGACCAGGTAACGGAAACCCTCTTCCCAGATACCTGCGGACACCGTGGAGGCCTCCATCATCTCCCGATCAGGTGCGTTATCTCCTGGATAGCTCACCAAAGGGACGCCACGCTCACGGCAGCGAGCGCTAATCTGGAGAAACCATCGACTCGCCTGGGCGCCACCAAGGAGACGGACAACAACGATGCGCGCATGATCGATGAGATCGTTCACCTCGGTTAACGCTTCGATCTGGCGCACGACCAGTCCAAAGTCCTCCCCCACGTCCTCCCAGACACTGCGCAAGGCCAAGACCTCGGTATCCGCATTGGTCAGATAGACAAACTTCTCCACACATTCCTCCCGCTGGGCCCTCGCATCGCCTCGTGAGTATCGGCCCGACCCGGCCACAGCACAGGTTAGCCGCCGAGCCTCTCGAGTCCTAGAAGCTGAGCGACATCAAGGTGTGCGCCAACAACCTCGCCAAGTTGGTCAAGACTTCGCTCTACGAACTCATCAAAATGCAGCTGGCTCGCAAAGGAACGCCCACGGGCACGAGCGAGCGCTGTGAGAAATGGCGATCGCAGATGATCCGCGTCGAAGAGTCCATGGAGCGTGGTGCCATAGATCTGGCCATCTCGACAGCTACCCTCTCGTACCGTCACTTCCCCCTCTTGGGTATCAGGACTGGCTAACATGAAAAACGGGTCCTCCTCGGCGACGACACGTCCGTGGTGAATCTGATAGCCGACCACCCGCGCTTGCCCAAAACAAGGTGCCGTTCCAACCACATTGGCTAACACCTTCTCTGCCTCGAAGACCACCTGCGCTCGCAGGAGGCCGAGGCCGTTGACGCGACCAACCCCCGACTCGATCGGGTCCTCGATCTGGTCGGCCAACAGCTGATAACCACCACAAATACCGAGTAGCCAGCAGCCCTGACCGAGGGCGTGTTCGAGCTGGGGTACAAATCCAGAGGAGCGCAACCACGACAGAGCGGTGACCGTTGCCTTCGTTCCGGGCAGCACTACCAGATCTGCGTCGGCAAGATCCTCGGGGCGACGAACAAAACGAAGATCGACATCCGGCTCCAGCACGAGTGGATCAAAGTCGGTGTAGTTGGCCAGATAGGGCAACTCCACCACGCGCACCCGAATCGGAGCCTCACTCCTCTGTCGGCTCCCAAGCCCATCCCTTCCCGACGGACTCCATTGGGTGACCCCAAGATTGATGGCATCTTCACCCGGCAGGTAGCCGTCAATGAGCGGCAGATTGCCGAACCACCGGGTACCAAGCCGTCGAGTCAATACATCGATACCGGGCTGAAGAATGCCTCCATCACCTCTCACACGGTTGATCACAAAACCCCGCAACAGGCTTCGATACTCCTCTGATAGGAGCGTATAGTGACCATAGATCGATGCAAAGACACCCCCTGGCTCGAGGTCACCGACCAAGACCGCCTCAAGTCCCACCGCTTGGGCAAACCGAAGATTTGCCAAATCACCCTCGAGAAGGTTGATCTCAGCGGCGGAGCCCGCTCCCTCCGCGATGATCAGTTCGTGGCTCGCGCTCAGCTCTTCGAAGGCCTCGACAACGGTTGCGAGCAGCTCTCGCTTGGTCGCTATCCATCGACCACTGGCAATCTCGCCAACTGGATGACCACGCACGATCAACTGCGATCGTTGTGCAGCCGTTGGCTTGATCAACACGGGGTTCATCGTCACGCTGAGATCGACCCCGGCCGCGCGCGCCTGGACTGCTTGGGCTCGGGCAACCTCCCCACGCTCGATCGTAACGGCGGAGTTCAACGCCATATTTTGGCCTTTAAATGGCGCAGCAGCGATCCCTCGCTGGCGACACCAACGCAAGAGACCCGTCACCACCAGTGACTTGCCTACATTGGAGCCGGTGCCGGCGATCAACACACCTCGAGCATGGGAACTCGTCACAGCAACCTCATCACCAAAACCCGACCCTCAGTCGGGATGGGTCACTCATCTGGAGAGGGCAGGTGTCACGGATACCATCATCGCCCAGTGTAAACGCAGGGCGGTCGGGTTCGTTGGTCGCTTCCGCAACAACCGCCTTCGCCCCACGCGAGAAGGAGTGGATCAGTGCACAAAAATCGCGATCATCGCGATCAGGAACAGAATGAGTAAGTAGCTCAGATACACGTTGAGCTGACCTCCCTGAAGCGGACTCAGCACGCGAGCGAGCCGGTTGACGCCCCTTCGCAACGATTGGATCAAACCAGCTCCAAGAATCGGAGCTTCTCCGGCGTGGTAGGTGGCCCGTTCGAGTACGTAACCGTGATCACGGTAGGAGCGCTCGGATGACGTCTTCGGCCGATAGAGGAACGAATAGACGGTCCGCAGCGGATTAGAGAAACCAAAAGCGGTGGTCGCACTCGCTACCAAGTCCACCGTCTCCCCACCACTCCAGGGCGGCACACGACGCGGTCTTGACCGCCGCAGTGCCAAGCCGACCGGCACACACGCAAAGAGTACCCCGACGATCACAAATTTGACCGGCGAGATAAAGGCAAAGCCAGCTGACAGAGGGACGATCAACAACCCATTCACCAGCGCCTTCGCACTCGCGGGATCTGGCCAGGAAGCGCGCCACATCAATGGTTCCCAAAACACGAGACTGATAGCCCCAGCAAGATTTGCCAACCCAAGAACGAGTACCGCGAGTCGGCGACCGGCGATAACCGATCTGCCTGGCCGCCTCGCACCCAGGAGCCCTACGCCGTAGAGTTTCACGAGCGTCGCCAGACTCAGTGCCGCTGAGAGCGCAAGTCCCGCCCCCACCAGAATCAGCGTCGTCCTCCCTGCCAAGGAGACAAGCGTGAAGTCATGGAAAAGTGCCTCAAAGAGCAGCCACTCGGTGACAAAACCCATCGCTGGTGGCATGGCCGACAGGCTCATCGATGCGATCAAGCCTCCGACACCAACCGTCCACGGGTACTCATGTCCAAGACCGATCTGGACGATCCGATAGTTCCCATCGCGCTCCTTTTTGACTGATGCCGCAAGAAAGAGGCTTGCCTTCGCAAGGCTATGGCCCATCAGATGCAGGATCCCAATCAACCAGCAGAGTCCGGCAAGTTCTTGTTGCCCTCCCGCCTGGAAAATCAGCGCCGCTCCAAGTGCCGCAATGGCGATACCCCCATTTTCAACACCTGACAAGGAGAGCAGTCGGAGCCAATCTCGCTGCTGAAAAGCGTAAAGAATAGCGATGATCGCCGAGAGCATGCCAAGAGCTGCGACCGTCACCCCGAGGAATAGTGTCGAGCTCGCATGAACCGGAAGCCATCGCAGCAGCGCACGACCCAAAGCGAAGTAGGCGGTGTTCAGAATGAGCGATGAGAGGATAGCACCGGTTGGCCCATCAGCGCACCCGTACGCCTCTGCCACCCACGCATACAACGGCGCGATCCCTAGTTTGGCTCCAAAGCCCACCAGGAATAGCAGCCCGATAATGGAGGAGACCACAACGCCGCGCGCGGCCCAGTCGCCCCGGAAATCGGCGAATCCAAGGTTTGGCCCCAAAAGGGCTACCGCCATGATCAGAGCGACACTGCCGACCTCAAGGAGTGCCAGCATCGTCAGTGTCGCCTTCGAGCCGTTCGTATCGGATCGGTTGGAAAGGATCATCACCGCGCTACCCAGACTCATGAGCTCCCAACCCACGATCATTGAGGCACCATTGTTCAACCCAGCAAGACAGAGTACACCAAGCAATGCAATCGCGACACCAAGTGACCACCAACCGCCCCGATCGCGGCGTACCGCGACCGCCAAGGCAACCGCCAACCAAGCAGGGGCCAAGATCAGCAACGCTGCGGTGTCCAAGCGCCACACCAGCGGCTGATTCTCTAGGACGAACAGATGCAGCGAACTCGTTCCGCTTGGCAGGCCAACGATATCGGCGACCAACGCTACGAGCACGCCAACCAACACCACCTTATGCGCAAGCGCTGGGCTCCAGGAAGAGAGGCGCGCCAGATGAAGACCAACACTCAGAATCAACAGGGTTGCAGCAATCGCCATGCCAAGGGTGGCAACCTGGGGGACGCTCATCAAGCTCTTCCCACAAGCGCGAGTAGTGCATCAGCGATGACCGCCGGATGTGGTGGACATCCAGGGAGCCATAGATCGACCGGAACGACTCCACCGAGACCTCGGTGTGCGTTGTAGCCACCGCCGTTGGTCCCACCGGAGATCGCACAGACACCGGTGGCGATCACGTACTTCGGTTCCGGCATCGCCTCATACGTCGAGACGAGAGGGTCATACATGGGACTCGTCACTGGTCCTGTGACTAATAACACATCCGCAAATCGGGGCGATGGGGTGAAGAACACACCAAATCGATGCAGGTTGTAGTAAGGGTTATCGAGCGCAGCGATCTCTGATTCACACCCATTGCACGAGCCACAGTCGATATGGCGCACAAAGAGACTTTTGCGCAACCGTCGCTGGCCTTTCGTGGGTTGCAACGTGGGCGGAGCAGGTTCAACGTTGTAGCTGCGGCGCAACGCATCGCGATCACTGTTGGCCCGGGTCAGGCTGGTCGGACGCGTCAGGACTTCAAACGGGCACTCCTCAACGCATAAGTTGCAATCGATGCAAGCACCATGATCGAGTTCTACCGCACCTTCGTCGATAGTAATCGCCTCCGTCGGACAGCTCCGAGCGCAGCGATCGCAACCCTCTGGACAACGATCGACGTTGGGCACCGGCAGGCCCTTCATCCCAGGCACCTCGTCGAGTGGCCATCCGACGGTCTTTACTCCGCCTCGAAGCCCGCGATAGGTCCATATCGACACCGACCCTACCTCCTATCGATCATTCCCGGCCACCGAAAGGCCAAAGCTCGCCTCGTTGATCGCGTAATCCATCATGTTGGTTCCATCGACGGTGTAGGGAAAGACACGCCAGTTCGAAAAGGATGGCTCCTTGATCTTCACTCTCGACAAGGATCCCCCGTTGCCGTAGACCACATAGATCAGGGTCCCACGGGTAGCCTCTACCCAACCCATCCCGCAAAAGGCATCCGACGATCCCCTGCGATCATCGTCAACCAGGACCGGACCATCCTCAAGCTGGGCAAGCACCTGGCGCACGATGGCAAAGGAGGCAAAAATCTCATACTCCCGGACCAGCGCGCGAGCCCGTGCGTCGCCCGTTGTTGCATCGGGCACTGCAAAGTGATAGTGCTCGTAGCCGCTGTAGGGATGGTCGCGGCGAAGATCGCGATCCAGCCCACTTGCACGTTCAACCGGACCAGTAGCCCCCTGCGCGAGCGCCACTTGTGCGCTCAGTATACCAGTGGTCTCAAGTCGATCACGATAGCTACGTGTTCGCGCTAAGGCATCGAGGTAGCTACGCGCTTGGTCCTCCAATTCGGTCAAGGCATCCCCAACTCCATCGGTTACAAGATCGCGACGCAACCCACCTGGCACAATCAGACCACGAAGGAAGCGGCCTCCGCTCAGCCGAGCGTTCAGCTGCTTGACAAGCTCTGCCAGATAGTGCCCCTCCGCATCGGCCACCTTCAACGTCGTCAACTTCGACAACAGGCCGAAGTATTGGAGATGGTTATACAATCGTTCCAGTTCAGCGAGGAGCACACGCAGCTGCTGTGCTCGAGTCGAGACATTAAGTTGGAGTGCATCTTCACAGGCGAGTGCAAACGCGAGCGCGTGAGCTACGCTATCAATGCCCGAAACGCGTTCAGCGAGTAGCGATCCGGCCTGAATTGATCTCCCCTCAAAGCGGGTCTCCATACCCCGATGTTTGTAAAACAGCCTGGTCTCTAAGTGAACGATACCCTCGCCCGCGTAGGAGAAGGTAAAGCTCCCAGACTCCACCACATCTGCGCGAACAGGACCGAAACGTAGCTGTTGTAGGTCCTCACCCCCAACCGCTGGCATCTCCATTGGGGTTGGCACAAACGCACATGGGTCCGAGTAGTTCCCATCCAGTCCGAGAAAGCCATCTGGCGCACGAGAACCCTCATGTAAGACGAACCGCCGCTGATCAGGGGAACCCATGAACCGGATCCCATACAGATCGGTGATTTCGCGTTCATAAGAACCCGCCAACGGAATCAGCGCAGCCAGCGACGGCACACTCAAACCAGGTGCCACAACGAGTCTCCACAGCTTGAAGGGTTCACGCTGTTCACTGCTGGCGAGATAGCTCAGCTCGATTCCCTCTGGGCTTCGACGTGCCCAGATTGCCTGCAGGCGCCGGTAGGTGCGTGGCGCTTGCTCCGGATCAACGGCGAGTTCGGAGAGGAGGGCGACCAGTTCGCCCGGTTCGCTAATGGAGATCTCATTCCGCGACGTCATCAGTGACCTCCAAACGTTGCAGCGATGTGCGTGAAGTAGACCCAAAGGGGTTGAGGCCACCAAACGCCGAGCACAAGGACAAGTGCCATCGCTACGACCATGGGAGCCACTGACGTTAGAGGAAGCGAAACCTGACGTGCACTAGCCGCAGAGCCTTGCGGCCGAGGGCCCGAGAAGAACATCTTGCGAAAGTGGGTCATGAAACCAACAAAGATGACGATCAACGCCACACCCATAACACCAACTGCCCAAGGGTTAGCGCTCGCGATTCCACCTCGAGCGATGGTCAACTCGCTTAGAAAGAGGCCAAACGGAGGAGCCCCTACGGCGGCTACCGCCGCGGCGAGCCAGGCGGCACCCATGACCGGAAAACGATCCCCGATACGACGGATACCAGCAATCTGTCGAGTGCCATAGGACTCAATCGCATTGCCGGCACCAAAGAACACTGCGGACTTGGTGAGCGAATGATTGACCATCTGATACAGTGCGCCAACGGTTCCGAGCACCCCACCAAAGCCAAAACCGAGAGCAATGATTCCGATATGTTCAACACTCGAGTAGGCCGCGAGTCGCTTGATACCTCGCTGGCGCGTGATGAACAATGCAGCCACCACCAGGCTTGTCACTCCCAGCAGCACAAGGGCCCGGCTCGCATCCCCACCCATGCTTGTTCGACGCAAGATTCCGAGGTAACGTACGATCCCCAACATCGCGCAGTTCAAGAGCCCACCAGAGAGCATCGCCGAGACCGGAGTTGGACCTTCGCTGTGGGCATCGGGTAACCAGGTATGCATCGGAGCGAGGCCAGCCTTGGTGCCATAACCGATGAGAACGAGCAAGAAGGCCACCAGCAGCAGCGTTGGATCCGCCTTAGGGGCAATCCGTTCAAAACTCTCCCATGTCATCGGATAACTGGCGCCTCGCACGAAGGTGCCTGCAAAATAGAAAAGAACGGTGCCGATCAGGGCAAGTGATAACCCTACCGCAACGATGACCAGATACTTCCAAGCCGCCTCAATGGCACGTCGGTGCGGCTCTAATCCGACAAGAATGGCACTGATCAACGTGGTGAGGTCAATGCCTACCCAGTACAATCCAGGATTGTTCTGAATCGGCGACAGGATCATCACCAGGGCAAAGCAAGCGAACAAGCTATAGAAGATGCGCAGCGAACGCGGCGAACGCCCCTGACCACGGAGATAGCCACGGGCGTACACGGTTGCAGAGAGATAGACCAACCCTAGACACACCAGCACCCACACCCCGAATGGATCGATCAACAAAAGGGAATCAACACCGACGACACCACGACTAGGCACAATCACTAACAGCCAAAGGATGAGCGCAAGGTCCACCACGGCGGCCGTGAGGTTCACCGACTCCGCTACGACAGGTCTCGGAGCGATGAGCGACAGTAGTGCTGCCGCGCCGGTGACCGCCAAGATGATAAAGACAAGTATCCAAATCATCCGGTAAGCTCCTTCATGACACGAACATCAGTCACACCCAGGTGACTGCGCATGGATCGGACCAACACGGCATAGGTGGCGATGATAATGAGCAGGTCGAACAGAAAGACGATCTCAAGAAAAAACGGCAACCCGGGCACGAGTATCACCGATCCGGCAAGAACCCCATTCTCGATCATCAAGAGACCCAGCAAGCTCGACAGCGCTTCGGTTCGCAGGGTAAGCATCAAAAAGGCGATGAACTCGACACCCAAGAGCACCGTTAAGGCAAGGACATCGATCGCTGGCATGCCGAGCAGTTGGTGATGGATCTCCTCCGCGATGACCAACGCCAAGATCACCAGAACTCCGCCAATGACCAATGTCGAACTCGATCGCAGTATCGGTGCTTGTTCCCGCCCCACTCCGGTGCGATCCAACAATCGAATGACCAGGAAAGGGATCAACAAGCCTCGGATGACGATCGTGAGCACTGCGATACCATAGAGCAACGGATAATGTCCCCAGAGCGCCACCACCACCGAAATCGCTGCGATGACCCAGGACTGCACGGTGAAGGCATAGACGTGGTTGCGCACCCAGTGCGAGCCAAGAATCGCAAAGCTCAGAATAAGTACGACAAAGAGTGCGAGGCTCAAAACTGCGATGACGATTGGGTGGTGTGCTATGAGATTCATACCACCTGCCTTGCGACCACGGCCAGAACCGCCAAGACGAGGGCGAGAGCAAGTGGTTCCTGGTAGCGGAAGAACCGCAATCTCGACTGAACCGTCTCCACCACTACCATGACAACGGCGACCAAGAGCCACTTGCCCAATAGAACCACCACGCTCAGCGCGACCGTTGGGACCGATCCATTCGAGGAGAGCCCCCAGGGGATGGCGAGGACGTTCACAAAGATCGTGTAGAGAATGGCCTGTTTCATCCACGACGACCACCGAATGAGGCCAAGCATCGGACCCGAGTATTCGAGAATGCGTGCCTCTCCGATCATGTAGACCTCGTAATGAATCGAGGAATGGATTGGCAGTCGCTCAGTCTCCACCGTCAGCAAGATCAAAAACGCCGCCACGAAAAAGAGATGGGCGGGACTGAGATAGATGGCAAGGCTCGCCACAAGAAGGTGATTGACCACGAAAGGAAGCATCGACTCCGCCAACAATGTGATGCCGATGAAGACCATAATGAGGCTCGGTTCAGCAAGGATCGCAAGGATCGACTCTCGCGAACTGCCCATACCTCCAAAGGGATGTCCGGTATCAAGTCCCGAAAGACTCAGAAAGAACGCCGCCAGCGTCAGAATGAGGCCACCACCGAGTATGTCACCGATGTTGGAGAGCGGCAATGGGAAGTTTGTCAAAACAGGGATCAACATCGGCACAATCATCATCGCAACAAAGGCAACGATCGGTGTCAGCCAGAAGATGAACGATGCGGTCGTTGGTACCAACTGCTCCTTGTGGAAGTACTTCCATAGATCTCGATAGGGCTGTACTATCGAGGGTCCTTGGTTTCCCTGCACACGCTCTTCGGCAGCAACGATGAAACCATGGACCAATGGCGAAAGCAACAGAATAGTCAGCACTTGGGAGACCTGTAGCAACACCTCGCTCACCGGCTAGCAACACCTCCGCTTCGACACACCCTCTGCCCCAACAAGCCCACATCAACCGCGGGCCCGCGACTACAACTCAGCAGAGGAGTCATCAGCCGATGTGGCGTTGCAAGGTGGACTCCATCACCCTTTGGAACCAGCGTAGCCGCTAAGGATCGCCCCTGTCAATCCCTACGTTCCTTCGAGGAAGGTGCTAGTACGATGCCTTCATTCTGTGGGCCGTACTGGCCTACCTGTGGGCTGCCTCGCTCAGCGCAGACTCGCCAGCGCCTAGGTGCTAATCGAGACCAAGAATGAGCGAGCACTCTGGCCAAGCCGACCATCCACCTTGCCGTTGCTCGACCTCGGCAGCCTGGTTCTGTGTGGCGGGACTCGCAGCCGACGGTAACCCAGCAAACCTGAGTCCCGTCCACGTCGAGGGCGAGAATTGGTAGGCGCCGAAGTAGCCATTGCCGGTATTGTCCTGATAATTGCCCCCGGATTCACAGTTACGCAACGCAGCAAAGGCCTGCGCCGATGGTGGCGCGGGCGTTCCTCCCCACTGGCTGCCAGCACCTCCACTCGAGACCGCAACACTGACCCCTGCAGCGCTCGGTGCACCCTGGGCCTGGGGTTGTGGCGTGACCGCCTGTTGTTGGGCGGCGGCCTGTTGTTGGGCGGCGGCCTGTTGTTGGGCGGCGGCCTGTTGTTGGGCGGCAGCCTGTTGTTGGGCGGCGGCCTGTTGTTGTTGGAGCAGAGCGGCTTGTTGGGCAGCTTGTTGGGCAAGCTGCTGTTGCACCAGCGCTGCAATCTGACCGTGCACCGAAGCCAACGCAGCCTGTTCGTTGGCGACTCCTGATTGGAGCGATGCCAGGTCCTGACTGAGCGACTGCTGTGCCTGAGTCGCGGCCGACACCTGATGCGCATCATAGGCCACAAGGGCGGTGACGGCCTGCTGATCCCGCTGGTAGTTGGTGATAACGTTCACGACGTAGCCACTCGCCACACTCTCATAGGTTGACTGAGCTGCCACACTATTCTGATCGGTGTTGAGGGCATTGATAACCCCACTCGAGCCCGAGGCATCCGTAAACTTCGCGATGGCCAACTGCACTAAAAGACTTTTCTCGCCAGCCATCTGAACTCGCTCATGTACTAGTTGAGCAGTTCCCCGTGCCAGATTTGCGCGATCAACGGCAAGCTGATGACGCGCAGCACTCGCCTGAACGGCCACTAGACGAATCTCGGCAGATTGAGCTGAGATCTGGGCACTGAGCTGGGTTGCTTGCGCTTGGAGCGTCGCCTGAGAAGCACTCGTCAACTGCGTGGACGGGGCAGGTATAACCACCACCCCAATCAACCCTGCAGTGAAAGCAAGTCCCTTAGCAACTGTTCTCACTGGCATCGCCCCGTTAGAACTCCATCCTTCGTATTCCTTCATCTTAGCCTGGATCCACCGCCTCACCCCGGTTTCGGGGTGAGGCGGTGGCCTGAGGCCGTGATTGTGTGCCGTTGCGGTAACCCGTGGCCGTGGATCGGTTCTGACTCAGATTCTGCATTGATGACTGGGACAGTAGCTGATTCGCCGTATTCGACAACATAGAACGGCTGGGGGGGTCGTCATTCCAGTCTTCTCTGCTGTTCAGCGGTGACCGGGGGCTTCCATAATCCAAGCTCCACCCCAAGGTCTCAGTATCGGCCCCCAGCAACCGTTCACTATCCCGCCCTCACCAGTGACCCTCTCGCGCTTGGAAAGTGACATCCGAGCCACTCTCAATGCCAATGCCCAATTGGATCGCCAGATGCCATCCAGGCCAGACTCGAAGCGGTCCTTGACACTACTAACCAGACCCTCCCCGCAATCGGAGCCCGCCTGGCCAGACTTTAGGCCTGACACCCGAATCCCACACTCTGATCCTCCGGTGTATCTGGAATGATCCATCTCCCGCGTCCATCGAACGGATGACATACCAACAGTCTTTGTTCAACACTTGTTACAATCACTGAGATCAACCTGGTCTTCTCGTATCATCGATTCGCTGCTCACGTGAACAGCAATGGCTGTTCGACAGAGCCGCGCCCACGCACGAACGCAGATGATTGCACGCACTGTCATCGACCTCCCTACACGACGAAAAACGCCACCATCGAAGTCATCGCACCTCACCGGCACGCGATAGGCGACGGTCTGTACGAGTGCGGTGCCAGAACAGGCATTTGAACTAGTAGTATAATTATGTGGCGATTTGTGGAACTTTTGTGGCGAACTGTACTATGCTGAT